>JAFGBL010000029.1 GCA_016933115.1 Bacteroidales bacterium
AAAGATTGCGGATAACAGTGTTAAAAACATGTTAAATCCACACCAAGCAGGTTGACCAACCTTTCAGGTCATAAATTCGATAGAGTACCCTGCCTCATTCGACCTTTCAGGAGCCTTTAGCTCTGGCCTAAAGCCACCTGAAAGGTCTTGCAATCTAAAACTTATATGGTGATAATTTTAAGAGAAGAACCGACTCTTATAAATTAAGCTAGGCATTTTGTTGCTTGATCAAATTCAATGCGCTTCCGGCTTTGAACCATTCGATCTGGTTTTCGTTGTAAGAATGGTTCGCTTTGAATTCCTCCGAAGAACCGTCGGAATGACGGAGAACGATTGCCAATGGTTTTCCTTCTTTAAATTCTTTCAAACCCACCACATCAATGACATCATCTTCCTTGATTTTGTAGTAGTCATCAGGATTGGCAAAGGTAAGGGCCAGCATACCCTGCTTTTTCAGGTTTGTTTCATGGATGCGGGCAAACGACTTCACAAGCACCACTTTCACACCCAAATGACGGGGCTCCATTGCAGCGTGTTCCCGTGAAGAACCTTCGCCATAGTTTTCATCGCCCACAACAATGGTTCCTATTCCTTTTGCCTTGAAAGCCCTGGCTGTATCAGGCACTGGTTCATAATTTCCAGTGGCTCTATTCAAAACGGAGTTGGTTTTTTCATTGTAATAGTTCACTGCACCGATCAGCATATTGTTGGAAATGTTGTCCAGATGCCCGCGGTAACGCAACCATGGGCCGGCCATGGAAATATGGTCGGTGGTACATTTTCCCTTTGCTTTAATGAGTAACCTCAAACCCTTGTAATCATCACCATTCCAGGGTTCAAACGGTGTTAACAATTGTAATCGGTCAGAACCGGGTTTTACAACCACATTAACTTTACTTCCGTCTTTTGCCGGCTCCTGGTAGCCATTATCCTCAACTTCAAATCCATTTGGCGGAAAATCGATTCCCTGCGGTTCATCCAGTTTTACCTTTTCACCTTTTTCATTGGTGAGGTAATCGGTTAAGGGATTAAAGGTAAGATCGCCGGCAATAGCAAATGCAGTCGTTATTTCAGGAGATGCCACAAAACCGTGGGTGTTTGGATTTCCATCATTTCGTTTGGCAAAATTCCGGTTAAAGGAAGTCATGATGGAATTTTTCTCTCCTTTATCGGCATTGTGCCTTGCCCACTGTCCGATACAGGGTCCGCAGGCATTGGCAAGAACCAAACCGCCTATTTTTTCAAAGATCTGTAAATATCCATCCCGTTCAACCGTAAATCGCACCTGTTCCGAACCGGGAGTTACTGTGTACTCTGATTTTACTTTGAGTTTCTTGTCCAAGGCTTGTTGAGCCACTGAAGCTGCGCGGGTAATATCTTCATAGGAACTGTTGGTGCATGAACCGATGAGCCCTACTTCCAATTTTTGCGGCCAGCCGTTTTTCTTCACAGCCTCGGCAAATTTGGAAACCGGGTGTGCCAGGTCGGGAGTGAATGGCCCGTTGATATGGGGTTCAAGCTCCGAAAGATCGATCTCGATTAACTGGTCAAAATATTTTTCCGGGTTGGCATATACGTCCGGATCGCCGGTCAGGTGCTCCTTAATTTTATTAGCTTCTTCAGCTACTTCTGCCCGCCTGGTTCCACGGAGGTATTCGGCCATTTTTTCATCATACCCGAAAATGGAGGTAGTTGCCCCTATTTCAGCACCCATGTTACAGATCGTACCTTTACCGGTACAGCTAATATTTTTTGCACCTTCGCCAAAATATTCGACAATGGCACCGGTTCCACCCTTCACAGTGAGAATTCCTGCCACTTTCAGGATCACATCTTTGGCCGAAGTCCATCCGCTCAGTTTTCCGGTAAGCTTAACCCCGATCAATTTGGGAAATTTCAATTCCCAGGGCATTCCGGCCATTACATCTACGGCATCTGCACCTCCAACACCAATGGCTACCATTCCCAAACCCCCTGCATTCACCGTATGTGAGTCGGTTCCGATCATCATGCCACCCGGGAAAGCATAATTTTCAAGGACAACCTGGTGAATAATTCCAGCACCGGGTTTCCAGAAACCAATGCCATATTTATTGGATACCGAAGAAAGGAAATCGAATACTTCCTTATTATTGTCAAGGGCTGTTTTTAAATCTTTTTCCGCACCCACTTTGGCCTGAATGAGGTGATCGCAATGAACTGTCGATGGAACAGCGACTTTTTCCTTTCCTGCCTGCATAAACTGCAACAAGGCCATTTGTGCTGTGGCATCCTGCATGGCCACCCGGTCGGGCCGGAAATCGACATACGATTTGCCACGTTCGAAAGCCTTTGTTGCCAATCCTTCATTGAGGTGGGCGTAAAGTATTTTTTCCGTGAGTGTCAGGGGTTTGTTAACAATTTTGCGGGCCGATTCAATCCTTTCGGCCATCCCGGCATAAATGCCTTTAATCATGTCAAGATCAAAAATCATAATGAACAGAGCTTAATTAACTATCTTTTTTCTATTAAAGCAAACAGCAGATTCCCAAAAGTCCAATTGGGGGTGCAAAGGTAGTGGAAATATGGGAAAAAATGAAATAAGTAGATATATGAATTTTGAAATTTCACTTATTCCTAACGCCAATGAATTTTTCCGATGGAACAAAAATTTCTTAATAAACTGTTAAATTTCACCTTCATGAAGTTATTTTTAGTTCCTTAGTTTTCTCAAACTAATTCAATATCACACCACCCTATGAAGCAATATTTAAAACCTGCCAATTTCATTTACCTGATTTTGGTCGCTCTTCTATTCTTTATTTTAGGAGCCCTCATATCCTCACTGTTAGGTGTAGCAAAGGATCAGGGATTGGCAGCAGGCGCCATAGTTGTTGGCTATGGCGTAATTACAGGAATAGTTGCACTTTTCCTTGCACTGATAAGTCTTCGATTTATCCCTTCAAGGATGATTGTTAAAATCAATTATTTTTTTACCCTCGCGTTAATGGTATTTATTGCTTTGTTATTTTTAAAAATCTCTAAAGGGAATCCGGCAGGAAAGGGATTGTCTTATGTTTCAACAGATAATTCAACGGGTGTAATGCAACTCATCGAACCATCCACAAGAATTCCAATTGAGGAGAATAGCGGGATGGGGCTTGGTATGTTCTTTCCTGCTTTTTTAGATAACCCTGTCTTGTATTTCTACGGCATACCCAACCTGCTGAAAACACCGGATGATCATACTCCCACTGACAGCCTGGTATTTACCAGAACCGAATTGGGGTATGAAATTTCTTATGCACCCCCCTGGTTCGTTCCTGCCATTTTAAAGATGGATTACGATGTAATGTACTTAAGGGTGTTAGCAGTACATGAAAATTTTCTCGAAGTGACCGTGAATGAATCCAACGACCAAACCGACTGGATTAACCGGTGGCAGGGAACATTGTATTACTGGCCCGATTTCCTGCTGAGGGTAAATTCTGTTGAGCAAACTGATTGTGAAACCAACCCGGTGCGCGTTAGGCCTCTTTCATATGCCGGTTTGGTAATGGCCCGATTTTCCTATTTGAAACCGGTTCAGGTAAAACAAAATTGGCTTCAGGTTGAATTGCTTGATGAAAAATTGAATTCAAACGGATTTGGGTGGATTCAATGGAATAAAATGGGAAAATTGACGATCAGGTACTCTCTTTTTAGTTAAGCCTGTTTCCACCATGTAATAACCTGGAATTCACACTTTGCAGACCTTCTAAATTCAATATTCATTTCTTTTTTAAAGTAAGATGAACCGAATGGGCATATTAAACTGAACCCTTACGGGGATGTTCCTTTGCCTACCGGGATTCCATTTTGGCATTTCTTCCACGACCCTCATAGCCTCTTCATCACAGCCGCCTCCAATTCCCCTCAGGACTTTCACTTTCGAAATGGAGCCGTCTTTTTCGACCACAAAAGTTACATACACCGTACCCTCAATTCCTGCTTCACGCGCCATCACCGGGTATTTGATATTATCGTTGAGGTACCTGATCCGGGCTTCCTCTCCACCTGGGAAATAGGGCATGGCTTCAACTACAACAAAAACCTGATCTTCGACAACCGTTTCTTCTTCCTCAATTTCAGGCGGTGTGTAGGGAACATACTCTTCGACTTTCGTATCCTGATCGGCTTCGGCATCGATTTCTATCTCCTCACTGACCTCTTCGGTTTCGTTTTCGACAATCTGAATTACACTGGTCTGAGCCGGAGGTTTTGGCGGAGGCGGTGTTTGCTCCTGCTGAGTGATGGCGGTCATTTCCTCCAATTCATTGACAGTTGAATTATAATTGAGTAGGTTGCCGGAGTGCTCAATCCGTTTTAAGTTAAAAGATAATAAAACAATTGTCAGGGCAATGATGAGGCCGATTTCGAAGAAGATGGTCCTTTTATCTTCCAGGTTTGCGTGTGGGGTTGGCATGGTTCTCATGGCTGTTCAATTTAGCAGGTTCACTTTCGCTTATGTCATTTTTTTATCTTCTGTTAAGAATCCGAATTACATTTAACTTCCAACTAAATAAACGTAAAACGTTTAAAATTAGCA
>JAFGBL010000239.1 GCA_016933115.1 Bacteroidales bacterium
CGTTAACAGATTTCATCGTTTTCAACATTATTTCCATCATCAGAAATACCGCAACAACCTTGATTATTACAAATCGATCATTCTGATTAACAGAGCGGAATACGTGGACGGCGGTTTTTTTATCATGCAACCGAATACAGCCATCTCTTCTCCGGTTTCAGTAATTTATTATGAAAATTACCAGGATATTAAACATGTAGTTGATGATCTGAATGCCAGAAAAGATCAGATCCAGTGTGTGGTTTCGGCAAGCGAATCCTATGATAATTTTGTAAAACCCGGAAACACACAATTTCCAGCATTAGATAGCTATGCCGACAATCTGAATACCCTGGTTTTTTTGCTGGAAAAAAATTAGGTATACCATTGTTATTTCAATAAAATTAATTACTTTTGCACCCGCATTGAAAAATAAAAAAAATGAAGAAAGATATTCATCCGAAGGATTACAGGTTAGTTGTCTTTAAAGATATGTCGAACGAATATACCTTCCTTTCAAAGTCAACGGTCAAAACCAAAGAAACCATCGTTTGGGAAGATGGGATGGAGTATCCTTTGATCAAGTTGGAAATTTCGCACACTTCACATCCTTTTTATACCGGTAAAATGAAATTGGTAGATACCGCAGGTCGTGTTGATAAATTTAAAAGCAGGTACCAGAAACATTTGGATAAAAACATAAAAAAATAATCTACCCTCCAAAAAAAACTGCAGCCTCCTGAATCTTTTTACGGGGGCTTTTTTTGTCTTGATAAATTTCTATTTTTGTAAGATGAATCCCGTTAAACCAAATTATTCGATAACCTTTCAATCCTAGCTTGCTGATGAATTATATTTTATTTGATGAAAGTATAGTCAGGACGAATTTATTGCCTATTACCTTTTTACGTCCTGTTGCTGATATCCGGGTTGGTATCCTTACAATAAGGGAAAAGTGGGAAAAAAGGTTAAACGTAAAAACATCCTCACTGACAGAAGCCTATTTGTCTAAAAAATTTCCGATTGTCAAGGAGAGTGAGAATATTCTGATTAACGGATCGGTTTGTCCGACAAATGAACTGATCACTTCTGTAAAAAAGCTTAAACCAAATCAAATACTGATTTTCAACGACACCATCGTTGCCATGCACGTAACGGCCGAAGAGTTGGATTATCTGGGAGATACTTCTGCAGATGGGATTCAGGAAATCATTTTAGAGGAACCTCCGCTTAAAATAAACCATCCCTGGGAGATATTTTCGAAAAATGACCTGGCTTTACGGGAGGATTTCAAACTCTTAACAATTGGCAGAAAATCCCAGAAAATTAGTTCCACGGTAAATGTGCTTGGCGAAGAAAATATCTTTGTAGAAAAAGGTGCGAAAATTGAGTTTGCAACCATCAATGCAGTAACCGGCCCGGTATATATTGGTAAAAATGCAGAAATCATGGAAGGGGCAGTTATCCGGGGGCCATTTGCGTTGTGTGAGGGGGCTCAGGTAAAAATGCTGGCAAAAATTTATGGCCCAACCACCATCGGCCCCTATTGCAGGGTTGGGGGGGAAGTTAACAATTCGGTACTGTTAGGTTATGCAAACAAGGCACATGATGGCTTTTTAGGTCATTCGGTGATCGGGGAGTGGTGTAATCTGGGATCAGATACCAATACATCAAATCTGAAAAATACATACGATGAAGTCAGGTTATGGAGCTATGGGAAGCAAACTTTTATCAACACGCATCTTCAGTTTTGTGGGTTGATTATGGGGGATCACTCCAAAAGTGCCATAAACACAATGTTTAATACCGGAACTGTTGTAGGGGTGAATGCAAATATTTTTGGTCCGGGATTCCAGCGGAATTTTATCCCTTCGTTTACATGGGGCGGAACCAGCCATACCAGTTATTCATTGAATAAAGCGATTGATGTTGCTGAGATCGTTTATAAAAGAAGAGGGTTGGTTTTTGATCAAACAGAAAAAGAATTGCTTACAGGGGTTTTTAACCTGACACTCAAAAACCGATGGCTGTAAAATAGGCCGGTTTTTCCTCTCTGGCACAACTCTTGTCTGCCCGATGTTCTATTCCTTTTTTTAGTTAGATTATGACATTATAACTGATTTGATCATGGAGAAACTTCCAGAAAATGCATTTCTTTCAATGTCGGATCTGATCGATTCCGAAACCGAATTTATCCCATTACTATCTTCAGAGGATGAAGAATTGATGAATTCTGAAGAGATTCCTGAAATTCTTCCCATTTTACCTTTGCGTAATACCGTTCTTTTTCCGGGAGTTGTTATCCCGATTACAGTCGGGAGGGATAAATCGATTAAATTAATACGCGAATACTATAAAAGCACGAGGATCATCGGTGTTGTCGCCCAGAAAGATGCCAATGTGGAAGATCCTGAATTTGAAGATCTGAATTCCGTCGGAACCGTTGCATACATTTTAAAAATACTGCAAATGCCGGATGGGAGTACCACCGCTATCATTCAGGGAAAACGACGTTTCAGTATGATTAAACAACTGCAGTCGGAACCCTATATCAAAGCAAAGGTAAAGGCTTATGAGAGTCTGAATCCTTCCGGGCAGGAAACTGGTGAATTTCTGGCGCTGATATCCTCCATTAAAGATCTTGCCGTTCAGATCATCCAGAAATCACCAAATATGCCATCAGAAGCGGCTTTTGCGATCAAGAACATAGAAAGCCCTTCATTCATGGTTCATTTCATCTCTTCAAATATGACCTTTGAGCTGACTGATAAGCAAAAGTTACTCGAAATTGTTGATTTGGCAGAACGGGCAAATCTTGTATTACACTTATTATCACAGGAACTTCAGGTTCTTGACCTGAAACAACAGATCCAGAATAAGGTGAGAACGGATCTGGATAAACAACAACGTGATTTCCTGTTAAACCAACAGTTAAAAACAATACAGGAAGAACTCGGTGGAAACCCGAATGCACAGGAAATCAATGCGCTTAGGGAACAGGCGAAAAATAAAAAATGGTCGAAAGAGGTAGCAGAAGTCTTTGAACGGGAAATGAACAAACTTCAACGGATGCACCCTGCCGCGGCAGAATATTCCATTCAGGTAAACTATCTGGAAACCCTTGTTCAACTCCCCTGGAACGAATATTCAATTGATAATTTGGATCTTCGCTATTCTCAGAAAGTTTTGGATGAAGACCATTACGGACTCGAAAAAGTGAAAGAACGGATCATTGAATTTCTGGCCGTGATCAAGTTAAAGAAAGACCTCAAATCCCCGCTGCTTTGTTTGGTTGGTCCTCCGGGTGTCGGAAAAACATCACTTGGAAAGAGCATTGCCCGTGCGATCGGGAGGAAATATATCCGGATGTCATTGGGTGGTTTACGGGACGAATCAGAATTAAGAGGGCACCGAAAAACATACATTGGCGCAATGCCAGGAAGGATTATTCAAAATCTGAAAAAGGTAAAAACCTCAAATCCTGTTTTTGTTTTAGACGAAATCGATAAAGTTGCCGGGATGAATATCAATGGAGATCCTCAGGCTGCACTGCTCGAAGTGTTGGACCCTGAACAAAACGCCTCTTTCTATGATAACTTTCTCGAAATGGAATATGACTTGTCAAGGATCATGTTCATCGCAACAGCTAATACACTGACTACCATCCATCCGGCGCTCCGCGACCGGATGGAGATCATTGAATTGCCCGGATATCTACTCGAAGAGAAAATCGAAATTGCCCGACGACACCTGGTACCGAAACAGATATCAGAACATGGATTGAAGATGAATCAATTGGTTTTTTCCGACGAATTAATCCAAAAGATCATCGAAGATTATTCGCGGGAGTCTGGCGTAAGAATGCTTGAAAAAGCCATTGCAAAAATGATCAGGTTTAAGGCTAAATCCATGGTAATGAACGAAAAATTCAGCCGAAACCTTCAACCCAAAGACCTGATTAAAGTTATGGGAGCTCCCATTTTTCAGGTCGATAAACAGATCAGTAACAACCTGGCCGGCGTTGTAACCGGACTTGCCTGGACTATGCATGGTGGTGAGATTTTGTTTATTGAAGTGAGCCTGAGCAAAGGAAAAGGCGATTTAACCCTAACCGGAAACCTGGGAGATGTTATGAAAGAATCGGCAACAATTGCATTGGCTTATCTCAAAGCACATACATCCGATTTCGGGATAGACAACTCGTTATTCGAAAAATGGAATATCCATATCCATGTTCCTGAAGGAGCAACCCCAAAAGATGGTCCCTCTGCAGGGATTACCATATTTACTGCGCTTGCTTCTGCATTTACCCAACGGAAAATAAAACCAAAACTGGCTATGACCGGAGAAATTACCTTACGGGGAAAAGTACTTCCGGTAG
>JAFGBL010000240.1 GCA_016933115.1 Bacteroidales bacterium
GTATCGTTTGGTTCGCAAAACAAACTTACAACTTGGGGTGAAACCCTCGGGGAGTAACCCCTCTTTTATTTTAGTCGGTCAGTAGTGTTTCATTTTAAAATAGTCGTTTACATTGTAAATTCTCGAACTCCAGGGCGTGTAGGAACGTTGTACTTTTTTAATTGTCAGCGTATGGCTTTCTTCATCATGCTCATTTAAAAAAAGGTATAGCGCCATGCTGATGGCAGCATTCACTTCTCCCACCATGGTCAGTTCATCCTCAGCCTCTTTGTGCTTACCTTCCCTTCTAAGTTTTTGCCTGATCTTCAGGTTGATCAGTTTGGGAATATTATTGTAAACATAATACATGACTACAAGCGCCAGAAACACCGTTAAATAGCCAACCACAGCCAGAGTAATACTGAATTGTGAAATAGCTGACAGATCGAATTTTATTTCCAGGATCATAATTTAATAAATTTAAAGCGGAATATTACTGTGTTTTTTCACCGGGTTTTTATCCTTTTTTGTTGCCAGCGTACTCAGTCCCCGGATAATCCTGAAACGGGTATTCCTGGGTTCGATCACATCATCAATGTAGCCGTAGCGTGCAGCTTCGTAAGGATTGGCAAACTTATCCCGGTACTCCTGTTCCTTTTCAGTCATATATTTGGCCCTTTCTTTCGGATCTTCAATTTTCGCAATGTTTTTCCCTTCTAAAACTTCGATGGCACCTTTGGGGCCCATTACGGCGATCTCTGCAGTTGGCCAGGCATAGTTAATATCACCTCGAAGTTGTTTTGAGCCCATCACATCATGGGCGCCACCATATGATTTTCTTAAAGTGATCGTCACTTTCGGTACCGTTGCTTCTCCATAGGCAAACATCAATTTTGCTCCATGTGCAATGATGCCAGCATATTCCTGCGCACTGCCTGGTAAAAATCCGGGAACATCAACCAAAGTTACAATTGGTATATTGAATGCATCGCAAAAACGGACAAAACGAGCGGCCTTCCTGGATGAATTGATATCCAGTACACCGGCAAGGAAGTTGGGCTGATTAGCAACGATTCCGCAAGGAATGCCGTTAAAATGAGCAAATCCAACCACAATGTTTTTAGCGAAATGACGATGAAATTCCAGGAATTCTCCGTGATCAACAATGGGATATATGACATCCTTGACATTGTAAGGTTGATTCGGGTCCTCAGGAATCACGTCATTCAGACTGTCATCCATCCTGTCGATAGGATCGTTGCATTCAACCAGTGGTGGGTCTTCCAAATTGTTTTGCGGAAGATACTCCAGCACCTTACGGATCAGCAGAAACCCTTCCTCTTCATCCTCAGCCCTGAAATGGGCCACTCCCGATTTGGAAGTATGTACATCGGCACCACCCAGATCCTCCGTAGAAATGTCTTCGCCGGTCACGGTTTTGGTTACACGCGGACCCGTTACAAACATGTAGCTTGTTTTTTCACTCATGATGATCACGTCAGTAAGTGCGGGTGAATAAACTGCTCCTCCTGCACAAGGTCCAAAAACAGCTGAGATTTGCGGGATCACACCTGAAGCCATAATATTCCGTTGGAAAATTTCGGCATAACCGGCCAGGCTTTTCACCCCTTCCTGTATACGGGCGCCACCGCTGTCATTGATTCCGATGATTGGCGCTCCAACCTTCATGGCCTGGTCCATCACCTTGCAAACTTTTTGTGCAAAAGTTTCAGAAAGTGAACCTCCAAATACGGTGAAATCCTGCGAAAAAATGTATACCACCCTTCCGTCGATGGTTCCGTGGCCTGTAATAACTCCATCTGAGAGATAGTGCTGATTTTCTAGTCCGAAATCATGGCTGCGGTGTGTCACAAACATGTCAAATTCTTCGAAACTGCCTTCATCCAGGATCATTTCGATCCTTTCACGGGCGGTATATTTTCCTTTTTTATGCTGATCTTCAATGCGGTGTTCACCCCCTCCCAAACGGGCTTTCTCTCTCAATTCGACCAATTGCCGCACTTTATCCTGGTTGCTCATAATAATTAGTTCAAAGTTTAATATTTAAGGTTCAAGGTTGCTCTCTACAATTTAACAATTTACTCCTTACCGCAAAATTCCATCAACACCCCGAAAGTCGATTTCGGATGGAGGAACCCGATATCCAAACCTTCGGCACCCTTGCGTGTAGTTTTATCGATCAACTGTACCCCGTTTTCTTCAGCTTGTTTCAACGCCTCGTTCACATCTTCCTGGGCAAAGGCAATATGATGTATCCCCTGCCCTTTCTTTTCAATGAATTTCCCAATGGGGCCTTCAGGATCCGTTGATTCGAGTAATTCTATTTTCGTCTGTCCTACAGTGAAAAAAGCGGTCTTCACTTTTTGATCTTTCACCTCTTCTATAGCATAACATTTTAAACCGAGTACATTTACGTAAAACGGAATGGCCTCATCCAAACTATTTACGGCTATCCCAATATGTTCAATATGAGTAGGTTTCATATAAAAAATTATGACTATCGGTTAACATGAATATATTCTTTGTAATTATAAGAAGCACAAGCAAATAACAGCCTATCAAACAATTTTTCTCCAAA
>JAFGBL010000030.1 GCA_016933115.1 Bacteroidales bacterium
GCGCGCCCGTCATACATCCAGTTAGAGGGAAGTTCGCCACTGCCACCAACAAGGTAAAGCACCGGATATTCTTTAGAAGAATCGTACCCTGGTGGCGTATAAACATACATTTCGCGCTCGCCTTTGGTAACATCGGAATGATAAATATGCCGGGTTACATTTCCATGCGGGACATTCTTCGCATCGTAATAAGCCGGCCCATCGCCATGTACAACCAGCTCGCTGTAGGGAGGCATGGCTGTAAATGCAGCTATTGTGTTGCTTGGATCGCAAATCTGCATCCCATCCACATTAAAATGATAGGCATACATGTCGGGCTCAAAAGGACCAACTGTTATCGACCAAACTCCATCTTCTCCTTTTTCCAGGGAAAGAGGTTCTCTCCCTCTGCCCAGCGCAGCAAGGATTGTTCCATCGGTTATTTTTACCTCTTTGGCTTCAGGCGCTTTCAGCCGAAATGTTACCGTATGGTCATCGTGAACCTCCGGAGAATTTAATGGAGCACTGAATGGAATCAGCCCCTCGGTATCCTTTTGCGGATTATAATCGAGGTTGACATTTGCCTGCTGTCCCCATGAAAGATTTGTAAACACTATAAACAAGACGGCTAACGATAGGAAATTGTAGGTTGATTTTTTCATATTATTAGATTTAATATAAGATACTATTGAAATACTTTCGATGCAAAATCATGAAGTGATTTTCTCCACACCTGCCATTCATGGTCGCCGGGGAAGGAATTGAATTCAACTTTAAGCCCGTTTTCCCTCATTGTGGCAACCGCATTTTTTGTGTGCTTAATGCGCATGTCCTGTTCTCCGCAAGAGATGTACAATAAATCAAGTTTTGAATTAAATTTTTCAGAATCTGATAATAATCCGGGAATTTCCTTTTCTGCATCGAAGCTACTCGTTTCCCTGATTCCGCCAAAAAGCCCGGTACTGAATATTCCAACCGAAGCAAAGTAATCGAGGCTTTCCAAACCCACATAAAACGATTGCCCGCCTCCCATCGAGAGGCCACAAATTGCATGGTTTTTTGCATCCGCCAAAGTCCGAAAATTGGTGTCGATAAAGGGAATAATATTTTTTATCATTTCTTCTTTAAAAGGTGCCATCCCTTTACTGCTGTAACCGCCAAATCCTCCACCAGGCGCTCGAACATTTCCGTTGGAAATTACTATAATCATTGGTTTGGCTTTTCCTTCTGCGATTAAATTATCGAGGATAATATCTGTTTTCCCCTGAACGGCCCAGCCGGTTTCATCTTCACCTCCACCATGCTGGATATAAACAACCGGATATTTTTTATCGATATCTTTATCATATCCCGGCGGGGTGTAAACAAACAGGCGCCTCCAGCTATTGGTAAAATTTGAATAATAATACTTCGAACTTAAAACGCCATGCGGAACATCTTTGATTTCATAAAAATCAATTCCTTTTTCAGGAATATCGATGGCGCTGGACATTTTGCCTGTTCCATAAAACGACTGGCTTGCCGGATCGGCAACCGGTACATCATCGATAACCAAAAAATAATAATGAAACCCGGGGACAATGGGCTCGGTACGAACCGACCAAATACCGTCTGGGCCTTTTTCCATATCATATTTTTTCCCCAGGTCAATCTGAAGTTTTTGCGCATTGGGAGCTTTTACCTGAAAAACCACACTGTTATCGGGCAAAATACATGGGCACTGATTTTTATTGATGTTGGTCGGTGCAGGAATCGAGTTTTCAACTAATTGGGCATTAACTAATCCAATAGAAATTAGCGTTATAAATACGGAAAAGCCAGTTGTATGGAATATGTTTTTTTTAATGCTGTTCTTCATCGTTTAGCTTTAAAATTAAGTTATTTGAATAACAATTGAGCATATTCTTTTAAATCCCTTCTCCAGGTCAGCCATTCATGAGCAGTTTCAGGAGATTCATAGTAAACATAATGGATTCCCTGCTTTTCCAGCATATCCTTAAAAGCTCCAACCGAACCAGGAAAGGGATTGGGTTCTTTGGTTCCTAATCCTAACCAGAATACTTTTATTTTTTTATTGATGGCTGCACCGTCATCGAATACTCCGTTCAGAAAAGTTTTCGTGTCAATTTCAGCCGAACTCGGATAATTCGATGTTCCACTGAAACCACCGTAATAGGCAAATTTATCGAGGTTGTTCATACAAATACGCATGGTTTGGTTGGCTCCCATCGATAAACCTGCTATCCCCCTGTGCTCACGGTCGGTTTTAGTTCGGAATCTGGAGTCGATCATCGGAATTATTTCATTGATCATTACTTCTTCAAACACAGAGGCAGGCCTTCTCCTGCTTTCTGCAGATTCCTCGGATTGTGGTTTGTAGGCATAGCCATTATCCATTACTATAATCATGTGGACAGCTTTCCCCTCTGCGATCAGGTTGTCGAGAATAAGGTTTGCCTTTCCCTGATTTGCCCACCCTGTTTCATCTTCAAAACTTCCGTGTTGCAGGTAAAGCACCGGATAACGGGTTTTAGAATCTTTTCCATATCCGGGAGGCGTATATACAAAACACCGCCGGAATGCTCCTGTTAGATCAGAATAATAAATGTTTTCACTTACAGTGCCATGAGGAACATTTTTCAGCGCATAGAATTCCTGATCGGTTGCCGGAATTTCAATTCCACTACCCCAACGGCCGGCACCATAGAAAAAGAGAGTTCCTGGATCCGGAACCGATGCTCCATCAATATTCAACTGGTAATAATGAAAGCCTTCATCCTGAGGTGCAGATTCACCGGTCCATACTCCCTTAGCATCTTTTACCAGATCGTATTTTACTCCGCCTATGTCAAGCTGGACTTTTTGGGCATCGGGAGCAGCAATTTGGGTACGCACACACCTTTCTGAATTCACCTGTGGGAATTGTTTGTCCGATTGATTAATAGAGGAAGGGTTAAAATCTTCCACAATTTTCGATTGTGCATTACAGAATCCTGCTGTTAGTGCGATCAATAAAAAAACAGAGACAGACTTAATATTCATGGTGGTAGTTCAGTATTAGATATTAATTTGATGGGTGAAATCAGAAAGAAATTTATTTATTCCAAATTTCACCCACCAGTTTTTAGATATTAATCTTTTATTATTTAAACAGAAGTGGTGCAAATTCATGCAAACCCCTACGCCAGCTTTGCCATTCGTGAGCTGTTTGAGGCGAAACAGAGAAATGAGCATTCATTCCTGCCTTTTTCAGCGCCTCGACATTTTCTTTTGGATCGCCGCCAAAGCTCATCCTACGGTTTTCAAGTTCACGACTTCCATAACTAACAAATACCAATTTCACTTTCTTTTTAAAATCGGGCGAATTATTAAGATCTTCCATGCTAATGCTGCCTCCGCTGAAAATACCAACATGCGAAAATACTTCGGGGTGAGCCAGTGTGATTGATCTGGTTTGCATACCGCCCATCGACAAACCGGCCATGGCACGATGTTCCTGATCGGCAATTACCCGGTATTTCGATTCAATATGCGGAATCAGGTCATTCAAGAGGATTTTTTGAAATTGTTCTGCAAAATTAAAACCTCCCGGGCCGCCTGGTCTTCTGCGGGTTGAGTCTCCTGGGGCAGCCCTTTCAGGTCTGGGGCCACGTGGGCGATCGCCAAAATTGACACTGCCGTTTTCCATAACAATAATAAACGGAGTAGCCTTGCCTTCGGCAATCAGGTTGTCCAAAATCAGGTTTGCATGCCCCTGGTTGCCCCATCCGGTTTCGTTTTCGCCCATTCCGTGTTGCAAATACAGAACCGGATATTTTTTATTTTTATTCTGGTCGTATCCCGGAGGTGTATAAATATATACCCGGCGCATACTTTTAGTGGTTTCCGAGTAGTAGAAGCTTTCGCGTAAGTCGCCGTGAGGTACATTTTTAAGTGCATAAAAGTCCTGGTCTTTGGCAGGAATTTCTATCCCGCTCCCCCAGCGTCCTGCGCCGTAAAAGTACAAGCTTCCCGGATCGGGGACTGCTGCTCCGTCAACCCAAAGCTGGTAGTAATGAAATCCTTCGTCCTGAGGAGCACATTCCCCGGTCCAGACCCCGTTTTCATCCTTTGCTAAATCGTATTTTACTGCATCAATATCAAACTGAACCCTGGTAGCTTCAGGTGCAGAAATCTGAACACGAACCCGCCCTTCGGAATTCACCTGGGGATATTGTTTACCTTCCTGAGTAGTTGAAGAAATTTTAAAATCCTCAACTAAAGCAGACTGGTTTGTCTGAGCCAAACACAATCCACTTATTAAAGTTGCTGTTAAAAAAACAGCCAATGATTTGTATTTCATGATATATTTTTTAAAAAAATTAATTTTTGAAAAGCAGCTGTGCCATTTCATACAGGCTACGACGCCAGGTCTGGAATTCATGACGGGTTCCCTCTGAAACATATGAGACTGCATTAAAACCTGCCTCTTTTAGTGCTTTTACTGAATTTACAACGCCTTCGGGACGTTCAAAACTGCCACAGCTTAAAAAGATCAGTTTAACTTTCGATTTGTCTTTTACATCTTCCGGAGCATAAACGCCACCACTCAAAAGCCCGTAATGTGAGAAGACATCGGGATTGTTCAGCGTAATGGTTTTTGTTTCCATACCTCCCATCGAAAGGCCGGCCATTGCCCGGTGCGGCTGATCAGCAATCGTACGGAAATGAGAATCGACATAAGGAATCAATTCATCAATTAGAACGGTCTGAAAAGGTTCAACCTTAAAATTTCTCAATCCTCCGAATTTAACTTCATTGGTCATTCCGTAGGTCATCACGATAATAAAGGGATCGATTTTCCCATCAGCAATCAGGTTGTCCATAATCAGGTTTGCATGACCCTGATTGCTCCAGGCAGTTTCATCCTCACCCCAGCCATGCTGCAGGTAAAGAACCGGATAACGTTTCGATTGATTTTTTTCGTACCCCGGAGGAGTATATACAAATGCCCGCCGTGAAGTATTTGTACTTTCAGAAGGGAAAAGAACCTGAACCACATTTCCGTGAGGTACATCTTTAAGTGCGTAAAAATCCTGATCGTGGGCAGGTATTTCTATGCCACTTTCCCAACGAGTAGAACCATAAAAATTCAGCGTTCCGGGGTCGTTAAATACACCCCCATCGATGGTTACATGATAATAATGGAATCCTTCTTCCATAGGTCCTGCTGTTGTGCCAACCCAGTTTCCTTCGGCATCTTTTGAGAGAGGAGTTCCTCCTCTTGTTCCGCCAAGTCCAAGGCTTACAACTACACTTTGCGCTTCAGGTGCTACAATCTTAAATCGGGCATAACCCTGTGAATTTACCTGTGGATACTCCTGTCCGGGCTGATTCAGAGTCGAAGGTTTGAAGTCTTCTTTTATGGCTTCCTGTCCCTGCTGTGCAAAACACATTGAACCGGATATTGCCAATATTAAAACAATGATGATTGAATACTTTTTCATAAAAATTATCTTTAATTATTAAATAATAGTGGTGCAAATTCACGCAAACTTCGTCTCCACGACTGCCATTCATGGGCCGTTAATGGAGAAATATAAGAGACACTCCTTACACCGGCTTCGTTTAAAAGTTTAGCAGCTTCTTTAACGCTGTCGGCTCCTCGTTCACGGCTTCCATAACTCATAAAAACGAGTTTAACTTTTGATTTGTCGGATATTTGATCGGGTGCCAGTGTTCCACCGCTAAATAGTCCGATATGAGAAAATTTATCCAGATTGGGTAAGGCTACCGACCTGGTTACCATACTCCCCATTGAAAGCCCTGCCATTGCGCGGCTACTCTGGTCCTTTTGTGTTCTGAAATTACCATCAATGTATGGAATCAGATCTTTTACTATAAGTTCTGCATAGGTATCGAAAGAAAATCGCATGCGAGGCCGGGGAGCAGGCTGGATTCCCTGAGTTTGTTGTCTGGCAGCAGGTTGTATTCTTTCGGGCGGAGCTTCACCGGGTTTTGTTGCCGCGCTGGTTTCCATAACCACAATAAAGGGTTTACATTTGCCTTCTGCTATTAAATTATCAAGGATTAAGTTGGTACGCCCCATTTCAATCCAAACGCGCTGATCTTCGCCACCTCCATGCTGGAGATATAGAACAGGGTAACGTGCATTTGTGTTTTTGTTATAATCCGGTGGAGTGTAAACAAATGCCATTCTCCATGTCTCAGTCACCGTGGAATAGTAATTTTTTATTAAAACATCACCATGTGGAACATCCTTTATATCATAAAAATCACCATTGGGATCCGGGATTTCAAATCCGTTACAGTCATGGCTATAACCAATGAATCCATCTGTTGCAGGATCAAGGACAATAGCACCGTCAACAATCATCCAATAATTATGATATCCATAATCTTGTGGTTCACTAGTATAGGTCCATACACCATCTTCCCCTTTTTTCATATCAAATGGAACATTAGCTATTGCCACCTGGACTTTTTGAGCATCGGGCGCATAGAACTGAAATGTCACACAGTTGTCGGCTTCTATAAAAGGATATTGTGCACCATACATGTTATATGGTGAAGAATGAGCAGTACCTGCAAGTTTAGAACTAACAGTAACCTGCCCTGTTTGGGCTAACCCGATTTCGCATAATGAAAATACGATCAATATAAAAAGGAATAATATTTTTTTCATTTAAAAATCCTCCTTTTAAGTTAGATGTTTAGTTATGTTTATATTGTCTTTATTTAGTAAACAAGAGGGGTGCAAATTCGTGTAGGCCCCGGCGCCAACTCTGCCATTCGTGCGCAGTTAGCGGAGAAACATAAAAATGGGTATTCATACCGGCTTCTTTTAGAGCTTCGGTATTTGCCTTCGGATCACCGCCAAAACCTCTGCCGTTTTCAAGTTCACGACTTCCGTAGCTTATAAAAAGGAGTTTGTTTTTTTCTTTAAAACCGGGTGCATTTTCAACATCTTCAGGGCTAATACTTCCACCGCTGAACATGCCAACATAAGAAAATACATCGGGATTGGCGAGGGTAATAACCCTTGTCTGCATTCCTCCCATGGATAAGCCTGCCATTGCTCGATGCTCACCATCGGCAATTGTCCTGTAATTTACATCGATCATCGGGATGATGTCCTCTAACAAGGTATTCATAAAACCATCTGCCCATCCTTTTGGGGGCCATTCTCTTGGACGTTCACCCTGTTGATCTCTGTTTCGTGGAGGCCTTGGCATTGCCCAGGTACCATTATCCATTACAATGATAAAAGGAACAGATTTTCCATCGGCAATTAAATTGTCCATAATCAGGTTGGCATGCCCCTGATTTGACCAGCCGGTTTCATCTTCACCACCACCATGTTGCAGATACAGAACCGGGTATTTTTTGTTGATGTCTTTATTATAACCCGGGGGAGTATACACAAAACAACGTCGCATACTTTTGCTTTGTTCCGAATAGTAGATTTGTTCTGTAACCTGGCCATGGGGTACATTTTTCAGGGCATAAAAATCCTGGTCTTTAGCCGGAATTTCAATGCCGCTACCCCACCGACTTGCGCCATAATAGTACAAGCTGCCAGGATCAGGAACAGCAGCACCATCTACCCAAAGCTGGTAATAGTGAAATCCTTCGTCCTGCGGTGCGCACTCCCCTGTCCATATGCCGTTTTCATCTTTAATCAGATCGTATTTTACAGCACTGATATCGAACTGTACATGTGTAGCTTCGGGTGCTGAAATCTGAACCCGTACCCTTCCTTCAGAATTTACCATCGGGTATTGTTTTCCGGGTTGGTTTACAGCTG
The DNA here is from genome assembly GCA_016933115.1 of Bacteroidales bacterium. Taxonomy (GTDB): domain Bacteria; phylum Bacteroidota; class Bacteroidia; order Bacteroidales; family JAADJA01; genus JAADJA01. The sequence continues at coordinate 7,787 of JAFGBL010000030.1, forward strand.
AGGGTTTAAAATCCTCAACAACCTGGGCCTGAATCCGTACAGAAAACATTCCACACATCATCAGTATTGCCAATAAAAAAACGCGAATTTTGTTCTTCATATGATTAGATATATTTAATTAATAAATTATTATTTCAAACCCTTGTTTTCGATATGGAAATAATCGAAGGAAACATCAAACGGTGTATCCGGTTTTGTAGTACTTGAATCGAACCAGAAGGTGCTTTTCATATATTGAGTTACAATACCATCACAAACAATTAGCCCCGCTCTAATGTCTTTTAATAACATATCAGCAATTCCGAGTAATTCGTAATTTTCACCATCCAGCGAATAATACGCAGTATAAATGCTTCCTTTTTTCTCCAACTTAAAAATCAATGAATTTTCATTTATCACTTCATCTTTCAGGTTAAAAGAAGCCAATGATTTAGCTATTCCATTTTCTTCCATAATCAGGTCGATTGTTCCAGCCTGAACACCTCTTGCCCTGGTTGTTTTGATAACCGCCCTGAACATTAGCTTTACAAAATTGTCATCATTTTCATAAACAAGAATTCCAGCATTTTCAGGTTGAGACGGCGTTCTTGAACATACAAGTTTTGTTTCAATGGTCCAATCGTTGTTTGCACTTTGCAACAACATGTTTTTAGCATTATTGGTGTTTTCCGAAATATCACCTACTTCGCTGGTAATTGTAAGAAAACCTGATTTTTTTGAAAGGCTGTAGGCAGAAGGATTTTCTCTGGTCCATTCCCACTGGCTGCCAATCGCGCCATCAAATTCATCGCTCACCGATTCCACATCAAAATTCAGGTAGTAGGTATTTTTTTCCAGTGTGATATTATCGATAAACTGAACAATAGCTGTACCAGGGATTGCTTTGGCTTGTTGAATATCGACCGTAACATCTTCGTCCAGGGCTGATGCCTTGACAACAGGTATTTTTGAATTGTTCTTTAACAGATAACTGTAGGCTTTTACTTCTTTATTAAAACCTTCAATATTTTTCCCGTTTACAATGATCGATTTGGGATTCAGGTCGGGCATGACTTTAAGCGGATAGCTGTTTGAAACGGTTGTTCCATTAATGGTAACATATGCAAAAACCGAGGCTACACCAACGCCTGTAGCAGTCACTTTACCGTTTTCGTCAACGCTCACAACTGCCGGGTTGTTACTTGTGTAGGTAACCTTTGCTTTTGATAAATCATAAAAACTATCGTCTGACATTGCGGCGGTTACACTTGTTTGAACGGAGTTCCCTGGGCGCAGTACTACCTGGCCGCTTTCGGCAACAACAGTTGTTAAAACAGGTTTATAGTTTCCGCTCATTGTGGCTTCCACCTGACCTTTAATGTCTCTCGACGATGCACCAATTTCAAAAATATATTTGCCCGAATTAAAGGTGATTTTTCCTTTCTCAGCATCCCAAAACCAAAGATCGTCACAGTTGATATCTATTGAAACACGTTTTTCCTGCCCTGCCGGAATAGTGACGCGTTTAAATCCCTTTAAACGTTTAATCGGGCGTTCAAGAGTTGCCGGGCTGTCGGGTGTTTTCACATAAACCTGGACAACTTCATCACCATCAACCGGACCGGTATTTTTAACATCCACACTAACAGTGATTTTATCGTTTGGTGTTATTTTATTTTTACTGATGGCAAAATTGCTGTACTCAAAAGTTGTGTACGACAATCCATAGCCAAATTCATATGAAACAGGTTTGTTGTAATACCAGTATGTTCTACCGTTGGTACCATCACCACGTAAGGTGTAATCATTAAAATCAGGCAAATCGTTTAAGGATTTGTGCCAGGTAACATTTAATTTTCCTCCAGGATTAATTTCGCCAAACAGGATTTGAGCCATGGCAGTACCCTGTGCCTGTCCGTTATAACCGGTCCAGATTATTCCCGGAATATTGGGGTTATTTTTAAACTGTTCCACTTCTACCATACCCATTGTTTGCATTATTACAATGGTATTTGGATTTTCAGTTGCAACTGCCTCAATGAGTTTATTCTGATTTCCGGGTAAAGTTATGTCAAAGCGGTCTGATTCTTCACGACCAGTACTCTGATCGGTACCTACAAAAACCAGCACAACATCTGCTGAAGCAGCCATTTCAAGTGTTTCCTGATCGGTTGCAGGGCTTTCTGCTTCGCGATACACCAGCACCAAAGTTTGTGGACCGGTAATACCCAGAGTATTAATTTTAACTTCAATATTTTGAGGACGGGCAAAGCCACCAAATCCTCCGCCTTGCTGAAGGGCTTCAATTTTTTGTGTTGCAAGGATATTCCCGGTTGCTGAGCTAACACGAACTTCGAGCAATCCCCCGTTGCCGGATACTGCCACATTAAACCTCATTGAATCTACATCGGTAATATCTACATTGTCGTAAGCTGTCCAGTCGCCATCTTTTACTCCACGAATTGATGTTCTGCAAAAACGCGATGCTACGATTAATCCGGGTGCAGCTTCAACATATTCAGTGGCATCAAATTCCTGAACATTCCGCCCATTACGAATCGTGGTGAAGCTGTTCATGGTAATAAAATCGGTGTTCCTGTTTGTATTTCCGCTTGATATTGAAACGACTTCAATGTTAAGTTTATGCTCTTTTATGTAATTCTGAATCCCCACAAGAGGCGAAATACTTAGCTCGAGTTCAATAGGTCCGGAGTAATCACCCAACTCAACTTTATCTGCCTGCGGCCCTAATACTGCAATTTTTTTGATATGCCCGGTATTTAAAGGCAATGCTTTTTCATTTGGTTTTACAACCACCTCATTTTTTAACAAAACCGGTGTTTTTGTCGCCACCTCAATTGCCAGGTCGTTATGCGAAGGGTCGTTAACGATTTCCGGTTTAATTCCTGCATACGGAACAATTTCCTGTGGATCGAACTCGCCTAAGCGCATCCGTATGGTAAAAATATTAATCAGTGCTTTATCGATATCTGCCTGTGAAAGCAAACCTTTTTCCAGTGCGTTTAATGCCTCACTCTGGTAAACACCTCCGCAATCGGTATCAACTCCGGCTTTTAAGCCAAAGGCAGCTGCTTTTTCATAACTTTCTGTAAAATGATGGCCACGAACGATGTCGTCAATCGCTCCACAGTCACCGGTTACATAACCTTCCATTCCGTAAGTTTTACGGGCAACCGTATCAACCAGGTATTTACTTGCCGACATAGGAATTCCATTTACAGCACCATAGGCTGTCATTATTGCGGGTAAGTTGTATTCCCGAATCAAAGTCCGGTAAGGTTGCAAATAAAACTCGCGCATATCGCGGTCATCCATGTTTGAACTCCCTGAGTGCCTGTTAAACTCGGTATTGTTGGCAAAGTAGTGTTTGCCGCATGGCACTGCTTTCAGGTATTTAGGATCATCGCCCATTAAACCCTGAATAAATCCTTTTCCGATTTCTGAAACCAGGAAGGGATCTTCTCCAAAAGTCTCTGCAGTTCTGCCCCAACGTGGATCGCGGGCAGGTTCAATTACCGGCGACCAGTATGTCAACGTGAATATCAGGTCGTGGTTAAATCCACGGGCTTCGTCTGAAATCACTTTTGTTTCGCGTTTGATAAGTTCCGGATCCCAGGTTGATCCAATAGCCACACTGTTAGGAAACGAAGTTGCTGTCATTCCGCTATTGTTATTTCGTCCCATAATTCCATGCAGTGCCTCACCCCAAACATCGTAATGATTAATGCCAAGCCGCGGGATTGGCGGCATAGTATTTCCTAACTGGCTTTGTTTTTCTTCGGGTGTCATCCTCGAAATAAGGTCAGCTGCCCTCTCTCTAAAAGAATAAGAAGTATTCAGATAAATAGGCTTTTTTGCCATTTCACTTTGTGGCATATATGCTAAAATGAAAAGACTACAAAGAAATAATACCAGAGTTTTTGAAAGTTTGAACTTCATAATGGATTGATTTTTAATTTAAGGATATTTCGATTTGTGTGAATGAATGTGCAGGGAAAGTTTGCTTAATTGTGTTCCCTTTAAAGTTCACCTGTTCTGATTGTATTTTAATGGGTTGATCATCCTTAGTGTTTCTGGCATTGATTGTTTCTGCATTGATCTGGTTAATAATTGCCTTTCCTGAATATTCGCCCGATTGCAGAACGATGATTGATTCAATAGCCTCTGTCTCATGCCGGTTTACAATATTTACAACTACTTTTTTTGCAGCTTCATTTAACACGGCTGTAACATCAAGGTATAGTATGTTTTTAAATACTTCATTATCATAGCTGTCACATTTTGTATGAACATCCAGTGAAGTTCCCTGTGCATTGTTTGAGTAAAGATAAAAAGTATGGAAAACTGAATTTTTAAAATCACCATCAGGAGAATTTCCCACAAGGCTGGTGATCATGGTTAAATTTGCCATTTTTACGATATCAGCATGACGCAAAAATGAATTCAGATGTTGAGCCAATAACAACGAACTTGAAAGTCCTCCAAATCCGCCTGAGTATTCATCAAATGAAATATAAACCGGGCGTTTGGAACCAGACTTTACCATTGCTTTTTTGATCAGTGCCTGTGTGGTTTCTATTTTTTCATCAATATCCAGCCCCAGGCACATCAGGTCTGAAAAGTTCCTGTTCTGGCGTCCTCCCGGTAAAGCTTCGGTAGCATAACGATGGACCGAAATGTAATCGATATTGCCTACCATCTGATCCAAAACATAATCATTCCATTCTATCCACTCATTGCCGGGTCTGTAAAGTGAAGCACCGGAGGCAACAAGCTTAATATCCCTGTCGATTAACCTGATCAGTTTCCCTGCTTCCAGGGCAAATTTGCAGTAATCCTCCTTGCTTTTCTGACCCATCTGCCAGGGACCGTCAATTTCATTGCCTAACCCGACATATTTAATTTTGAATGGTTCTTCATTACCATTTTTTACACGGAGATCAGCATAGTATGTGCCCTTTTCCCCGTTGCAGTATTCAATCCAGTTACGGGCATCGTCGAGCGTTCCTGTTCCGCCGTTGATGCAAAGAAAGTTGTCGGCACCAATCAAGTTGCAGAACTTAACATATTCATCTGTTCCCATCTGGTTGGTTTCAATCTGATTCCAGGCCAGGTCTCTTTTTGCAGGCCGCTGGTTTTTGGGTCCAATACCATCGTACCAGTTATATCCTGACACAAAGTTACCACCGGGCCACCTTACACTTTTGATATTTAATTCTTTCATCAGGTTAATAAAATCTTTACGAAAACCGTTTTCATCAGCAAAAGGCGATTCCGGATCGTAAATACTTCCATAAACAGTGGCTCGGATCGGTTCAACAAAAGCACTGTAAATATTCGGGTCAACCTTATCAATTATTCGATCCAGGTCTATTTTGATTGTCGCTGGTTGCTGGGCTAAAAGATTTCCAGATAACATGCTTACAACAAACAGGAAAAAAATGAAATTTTTTAATTTTTTCATAAGATTCAGTATTAGTTTGTTTTAATCATTTTTAAGTGAATTTTATTGACTATTTAAAAATCAATGGAGCAAATTCATTTAACGCCCTGCGCCAGGTCAGCCATTCGTGGGCAGTTCCCTTGGATTCATGAAAAACAATATTTTTTATGCCATGTTTTTTGAGAGCTTCAACCTGTTCTTTCGGACTGCGTTCTTCTGTTCCGGTACTGATAAAAAGCAGGTTCATTTTTTCATCGAATGCTGCCGGATCTTTAAAAACACCGTTAAAAGCATTTTCAACACCATCGTTACCTCGTACGAAAAAACCGCTGAATGTAGCCATCCACGCAAACTTATCCATATTGGCAAAAACTGTCATAGTAGTCTGCATTCCACCTCTCGACAAACCTGCCATGGCACGGTTCTGCCTGTCGGTTTTTGTGCGGAAAGTTTTATCAATATACGGAATCAGGTCTTTAATATAAATATCAGTTATATTGCCTGATGCTTCACGGACATTGGAATTGGTTTTAATATCGCCACTTGGCATTACAATAATCATTGGTACTGCCTTGCCTGAAGCAATTAATCCGTCCATGATGTTTGCCATATGTCCCTGAACAGACCATCCGTTTTCGTCTTCACCCCAGCCATGTACCAGGTAAAGAACAGGATATTTTTTGTTCGGATTTTTTTCATATTCTGCAGGAATATAAACATTTATGGGCCTCTCCATGCCGTTTACCTCTGACCAGTAATCGATGTGGCGGATATGTCCATGCGGAATATTTTTATTAAACCGGTAATAATTGCCTTCCGTGCCTTCAGGAATTTCAATACCTGAATTCTCCCAGTTACTGCCAAAAAATGATTCGGTATTCCGGTCCATAACTGTTACGCCGTCAATAAGGATTGCGTAATAATGGAATCCAACTACCTGAGGGGCACATTTCCCCATCCATGTGCCGTTTTCATTTTTTGTAAGGTCATATTTTTTGCCACCAATGTCAACCTGAACACCTTGAGCAGTCGGAGCAACCACACGGAACAAAGCCTCACGGGTTTCAGCATTTACTGCCGGGTATTGGGAAATAAATACATTGGTCGATGCAGGTTTAAATCCTTCGGGAAGCGGTTCTATTGGCTCCTGCCGGCCAAATTGTGCTGAAACAATACCGCAAACAATAATTGCAGTGAATGTTAAAACTAATCTTTTCATAATTCAATTTTTTAGGTTAGAATGATTATTTGTTAATTTTTAATTTTTTTACCAAGAATAAGTTTATCTCCTGAGTCGTCAATTTCATAGATCTGAGGTTTGCGTGGCCCGTTTTCTTCGGCATGGTGAATAATGAATAATCTTTTGCCTTCAAATGTGGTAAAGATCATTCCATGGCCTGAATTGTCACCTTTAAATGCCTTTTCTTCCTGAATCCATGGACCATTAATACTTCCCGATTCAGAATAAGCCACTCCCTGTGCATAGCGGTGTTCACCCCAACTCGACCACAGCATTCCCAGTTTTCCGGTTTGAGTTTTGAATAACTGTGGGCCGTCGGTTACCCAGCCAGGCATTTTCATTCCAAAGGTTGCTTCACCTATGCTGTTCATTTCTTTTGACCACGGTGCTTCACTTGCACGGAAAATTGTGGTTGGTTCAGCAGTCCGATGAGTCAGGTCTTTTGAAAGAGGCATAATAGCCATTGTCCCATCGATTAGTTGAGTCCATTCATGAACAAAAACCATATAAACAGTGTCGCTTTCTTCATACAGGGTGCCGTCAATGATATCCCAGTCTTTTGGACCCAGGCAGAAATCATATTCCTGTACCAAAGGTTTATACGGGCCTTCCGGCGAATCGGACACTAAAAGTTGTGTCTGGTTGGTTGGGACATTGTAACGACGGGGAACATTTTCAATTGGATTGCCATGGTCGTTCCAGGTGCCAGCCAAATAGTATTTATCTCCGAATTGGTGAATTTCTGCTGCGGCAACAAAATGCCCGTCCATCCAGGTGTCGGTCAGGTCAATAATTGAATACGGCCCTGTCCAAATCTTAAGATCGGTGCTTTTATAAAGTCGGCCTCCGGTGCCGGTCAGGTAATAGGTTTGTGTTTTTATATCAGGGAAAATGAATGGATCGCTCATGGAAATCTCATCCAGCGAAATGGTTCTAATTTCCGGTTCAGGACGAGTTTGCCGGGGAGGCCGTTGCCCACCGGGAAGAATTGATCCTCCAAAATTTCTTTGCCCTAATTCGGCACGGGGAGCCTGCTCTCCTCTGATTACTTTGGGAGAAGTGCTTTTATAATCCAATAGGGAAAGCATTCTTAAACCATAACGTTTTCCGATCATCCGATATCCTTCGGTAGTAAAATGCAGGCGGTCACCTCTTTGCGGGCATCCGATTGATGATATTATATAGCTATTTGGTAAAACATCAGGAAGTGTGGCAATAATTTTATTCATACCGGCGCATGCTCCATTTTGGTCTTCATGAACCATTTCACCTGCCAGCAGAGGGACAAGTTCAGGCTTTAGTCCGAGGTCGGCAATCAGGTTGTCGTAAACATCCTTAACTTTCTGAGTCCAAAGTGAATCGTTTGGATTTGATTCTCCCTGATGCAACAAAATACCTTTGATAACACCATCATTTTGAGCCAGTTTTGCCATTTCTACTAACCGTCCATACGGATTTCCATCGTATTCGGCAATCATTCCTTTCATCCAGCCGGGTGCAGTTTCAACATAGGACTGATAATTTTCTTTATCGAATAATTCAATTTTGCAACCACCGACTGCGACATTAATTACACCAACTCTGATGTGTTTCGGAAGGTTTTCAACCAGTGTTCTTCCAAAATAATCTGCCGGAGTAAGTCCTGTACGGCAACGGCACAAAGGCGGGACAGCCGTATACCAGTTCCCTTTGGTCCTTCCAAGGTCGGGGCAGTCAACTGCAGCCATAACCTGAAACCGGTCATCTACTGTTTTATCCTGGTCTTCAACACGTGCATTGCCTTCCATATTCGACTGCCCGAAACACAGATAAATATGGAAGTTTGGATCCTGTGAATAAACATTCAGACTTATTATAAGAAAGCCTGTAATAACCAATAATAATATTTTTGTTTTCATAATTAAGTTAATATGGTTGTTTTGTTTGAACTAATTATTTTCTTAATAGCCGGATAGCATATACAGCTCCTGCAGTACTTCCGCGCAGAGCCTCAAATTTTACCCGTATATGTGATTTTCCGTTAACCAATGAATCTGGAATCGGGTAAACCACTTCCTTAAAAAGGGATTGGTTCCACTTTCCCGTGTTATCTTCGGTAATTAATTTTTTATCATCGATATAAATATTAAACTTCCGGTTGCCCCATTCTGCGCCCCAATACCTTACCAACATGCTCAGATTGGTTTCAGAATTTGTCGCCAGGTCATAGCTGAAAAATCCTCCACCCCTTGCTTCCCGATAAAATTCATCCATATTATTACCTGAGTTGGAGCGCTCCATTTCCATTGCATGGTCGGTTTCGGGTTGTTGTTCACCCGTGGCAACATAATCGATGGTGCGTTTTTCAAGTGCAAGTTTTTCTTTTTCAATGTTTGCCAGTGAATCGACATAAGCCCTATATCCCTTGTTTGTTAAAGCCAGCCAGTACATCATGTACCTGGCATCGTGGATTTGGCTGAAAGGCTCCAGGGTTAGCTCCATCGGATTAATCATTTTAACCTTCAATTTAAAGTTTAATGGTTTGCCATTAACCGGCTCCAGTTTATTTCCGATATTTTCCAGATCGTCTTCAATCAGAATCGGTGCCTTGTCAACAGGCAGGTATTCACCACCTGCATACTGTGACCAGCGTCCGTCATCAGCAATAAGTCCTGCCATATCTTCTGTTCCTGTTTTTGCTGAAAGTAAAATGGGGCCATGCATAAAAGTAATATATTCGGGGACATTGGGCATGTGCTCGATGGTGTTTTGCATGGGCAGGATTATTTCAATCACATCACCTTTTTTCCAGTTTCTTTTTATACTCACATAAGACGACGGAAGTGCTGAATAAGAAATATTTTTTCCGTTAACCGAAATCTTCAACTCTCCGTCGCTAATCCAGCCCGGATAACGAACCAGCAAACTGAATTCAGAAGAACCCTCGGTAACTGTTAGTTTGGTTTGTTCTTCTTCGGGGAATTTTGTATCCTGTCTGATTTTTATGCCTTTTTCTTTCCATGTGAGCTCGGAAGCAATAAAAAGGTTCAGGAACAAAGAGTCGTTTGAGTGGGTATAGATGAACTGGTTGTATTTACCATGGTTTTCCATACCGGTACCCACGCAGCACCACATGGCTTCATTGGGAGCAGAGTAAACTCTGTAATGCCTGGGCCGTGCCGGGGTAAAATATACATAACCTCCATGTTCGGGGTGTTGTGTTGAAAGAATATGGTTGAATAATGTCCTTTCGTAATAATCTATGTATTCTGCAGAGGGATACAGCCTGAACAGAACTTCTGTCAGTTTAAGCATGTTATATGAGTTGCATGATTCCGGACCGTCATTCACATTTATAAAATCGATACATGATTCAACGCTTGGGAAATGCTCTCTCCTGCTATTGCCTCCAAATGAGAGCGAGCGGTTTTTAGTAACAGTTTCCCAGAAAAATTTTGCCGAATTATGGTATTTTTTATCATGATCGAGTTCAGCAATTCTTTCAAATCCAACAAATTTTGGCACCTGAGTATTGGCATGTTTATTATCCAGGTTGTCAATTCCTTCAGATAACGGATTGAGAAAGGCTTTGTGCGAGAATCTTTTTGCTGCTTCCAAATATTTAGTATCACTGGTTATCTGATATGCATCAGCAAAGACTTCATTCATGCCGCCATGTTCAACATTAAGCATCGTTTCCATTTGCTCATCGCTAAGGTTTGATGTAAGCTCAATGCCCCAGTCACAGAATTTCAGGAACATCGATTTTGCCTCATTGCTGTTGCCGTACAGCCAGGCATCGCGAAGTCCGGCAAACATTTTATGAAGGTTATAAAAAGGCGCCCATGTTGAATTATAAATTCGAAAGTTCCCTTCTTTAAAAGTTGACCACAGGTTTTTACTATTCGGAATACCGCCAATATAACCAACTCCCCACCCAGGATTATTAATCGCATTTGCTTCCTGACAGACTTTCAACTCAGAAAGCATATAATCCATCCGCTTTTTACATTCGGCATTACCGGTAGCAGCATAATTCATTGCCATTGCCGAAAGGTAATGACCGCCCACATGGCCATCAAGGCCAATCCAGTTTGGGTAACTTTCGGCTTTTTCGGGCAATCCGGCTTCCTTACTGTATGGAGCTAAAAGCTTGTCAACATTGTACTTCAGTAAAACCTCAATATTCAGGTCTCGTGCATGACTGAATGGTCCGTCGAGCAATCGGACATCCTGAAGGGGAAATTCGTTAGGGTATAATTTGTCCTGAGCCTTTGTTTTAAAAGTGCAACCTAAGAAACAAGTAGTAATTAAAAAAGACACAATTAGCTTTTTCATTATTTGTTAGATTATAAAAGTGGTACAATGTTTAATTTAGAATTCATTAAAATTTTTATTTATTTCTGTTAACTATAAGGCTCTTTGTATTTGTGCAATGGCTGTTTTTCACAGATATAAGGTAAAATCCTTCGGTTAGTGGTAGTATATTTAATGAGATAGGTGAAAAGCCATCGTATTGAATTTCCGATTTTAGTATTTCTCTTCCAGCCTGATCAAACACTGTTACAAATGTAAGTTCAGCGATATTTGAGTTAAGTTTAATCTTCAATTGATCTGTAGCCGGGTTGGGATAAATTTTTATTTGATTTGCCAAATAGTCAAGATCGTTTATTCCAGTACTTCCCGCTTTTAATAAAACAGCGGTAGTTGAAAGTGAGGGTACCGTTAAAGTAAATGAATTCGAATTTATCGTTATAAGATTTTCTTTCAAAGCATTGCTGGTATGAGATTCAAAAGTCTCGTTTGCTGGCAGAGACGCTAACTGCAATGTCGTATAATTTCCATTACCTACGGGAAATTCATTGAGGTTAATGGTTACATTTCTTGAAGAATTCTGGTCGCGGTTTACAATTATTACTGTCATCGAATCGGCAGCTTCATTTGTGGTGGAGTATGCCGACACTATATTTTCGTTTGAAGAAGCGCTTGAGACACTATACTCTTTTGAGTACCGGCTGAAAAGATGCAGGGTTTCCCACATGCCTGTTTCCCATGTCCAGGGCGTAAAAAAATCGATGCCATTATTGGCGAAAGTTCCAAGATGAGATGCATACACTACCGCTGCGACATTGGGATTTGAATTAGAAGGGCTCCATTCACTTAATCCGATTTTTTTATCATTGCCTTCACCAAAATGTTTTACCAGCCAGTCCTCTATGCGCTGAAAAATGTATTCTTTATTCAGTGAATTATTCCAACCTCCATTAATAGTTTTTAATCCGGAGGCACCCGGGTAAGCATAATTTTTATCGTAATAAACTCTATGATTCTGAAGTGCAACCGAATTATCAGGGGCAGAAAGGTAACTATGAAGGTCAACCACATCCAATAACCTGACCCCGGTAGCTTTTTCTTCATCGGCAACACGTTTTATAAAATATTCAAGCCAACAATAATATTTACTACCTATTCTTAAATCTTCATCACCCCATCGAAACCACTGCCATTCGTTGGTGACAACGGGACCACAAATTTTTATTTCGGGGAACAAAGCGCGTGCTTTCTTGGCAACTTCAAAATAACGGCCCATAAATTCTGCTGCTGGCAATTGCCCGTCAGACATAACGTCGTCATGCGTCCCATTCCAGATATCCGGTTCATTATCCATGTCCCAGTACATAAATTGATTTTTGTCTAAACCGATGCCATTTTCGCCAAACCAATGATCAAGAATTCCTAAGGTAGAATCAGTGGGCCATTCCTGTGTATATAGATTTACATCTCCTTCAATCAACGCATCGCCATCAGGATTTCCTGTATTGGGTTCACCTCCTCCGGCTAAATTTTGATGAACACCTTTCCACCATTGTGACTGGTTAAATTCCCAATCATTAAAATTATGCTCCGTGCTTGAGGCAACCCTTCCAAGCAATTGAAATGCCCACATAACCTGCATGTTGGGATGATCGGCTGCTATTTTTAATGAATTTTCATCCCAGTCGTTGCTTTTATACACATTGTTGTACCAGTCGGGGTGGCTGGTTATTTTTTTACGCCAGTTATACTTGGTTGCATTGTTACCACCACACATTCTGACAAATCGTAGTCCGGCATCTTTATAAAACTGCGCAGGTTTATCGAAGGTGTTGTTTTTCCCGTAAATGTATGGTGATATAGCTATTTTATTTTCATTGGCATTTACCGTAATGACAACGTCCTGCGCAAATCCATCGATAAAAACCGAACAGAAAAACAGAACAGAAAGTATATTTTTAAATGCGGATAGTATTTTCATAAAATTTTACGTCTTTAAAAAGTTTCGTTTGTTAAAACACGTATTTCTGCATACCCGATATTATCATTCCCTTCGGTATTTTTCAGAGCCCTGAGTTTGATATATCGGGCATTTTCAGTATCGAAGGTTTTGGTTTGCCAAAGCGGATTGTTCCTAATGTTTGAGAACTCTCCTTCACTTACCTTTTTCCAGTTTTTATTATCTGATGAAACATAAAATTCATAGTCTGTTATAATACCGGGCCCCCAAAGCGCCTGATCGGGGAAATACCTGAAACCATTAAGGTTAAGTTCTTTCCCAAGGTCGATAACCAAATCGCCTGGTAATTTGTTTTGTTGCCCATGGTGCCAGACTGTGGTTTTGTCTCCATCGATGATAGAATAGGCTTTTTCATCTTTTATTCCAATAATTTTCCAATCCTTCCGGGGAAGGTCAAATTCTTCGGATATTAAAGGGCTGCTTTTTTCTGTGGATGGTTCATAAGCAATTGCGCTTACTTTTATTTTTCCTTCGGTTTGGAAAGGCCCGTTATATTTTTGTGAATTTTTGCCTGGTTCTGAGCCATCCAATGTATAATAAATCTCTGATTCGGCATCGGCCGGGATGATATGGATTTCTCCCGATTGATTTCTGATAATGATTGGAGGAGTGAGGATTTGCGGTGCATCATAAATGCCAATGTTAGAAATCACCGGACAGGCTTTTGCATCGGTAATGTTGAAACGAAGCTGTGTTGAAGTAACTGTAGGGAACCGAAGAATACGTTTGTACCCGATAGTTGTAGCTTTAGCCAGTTCCTGCCAGTTTCCTTCAACCATTGCCTCGATGGTAAAAGCTTTTACACGCTGTCCCAGACGGATATATTCCTGAACTAGAAACCGGTTAAAAGCAGTTGGTTTCCCAAAGTCAATTGTAAGAGAAGCGGTTGTGACATTATCGTCTGTAGCCCAGTAGGTTTCGTCGTTATCATCGGTCATATTTTCAGCCTTGAATTTCCTGCTTTTTCCACGAACATTTGAAGCTACAGTTTTTACATCGGAGGCAAGGTTAAATGCAAATGTTTCTTTTACAGCCCGGGCAAAATCCAGGGCTGCTTTTTCATCGTTCGGATGAATAAGGCCATTTGGCATGATTGGGAAATTAAGTAACAATGTCCCGTTGCGTCCAATTGAGTTATAATATGTATCCATTAACTGTGGCAAGGTTTTAACCTTACTGTCTTCACCCGGATGGTAAAACCACTCCGGACGAATGGAAGTATTTACTTCTGCGGGAACCCACGAATCACCATTCTCAACACCATAATGCAACATTGCCCATGGCACTTCGCCAGTGGCATTCAGCAGGCTCCAATTGGTTTCGCCAACCCAGCCTCCTTCGGTTCCCACCCAACGTAAATCGGCCCGGTCGCCTCCATCGTTCCAGATCACAATGTCGGGTTGTAACTCACGAACCAGTTTGTAGGTGTTTTTCCAGTCGTAATAGGTGGTTCGGTCAATTTTGCGGTTTTCATTGGCTCCTCCGTAATATCCGGTACCTCCATTGGCTCCGTCGTACCAAACTTCAAAAATTTCTCCATAGTTGGTGAGTAGTTCACGAAGTTGATTCCTGAAGTAAGTAATATATTCAGGTTTCCCATAACCGGCATAATTGCGGTCCCAGGGTGATAAATAAATGCCAAGTTTCAGCCCGAATTCTTTACAGGCATCAGCCAGTTCCCGGATAAC
>JAFGBL010000241.1 GCA_016933115.1 Bacteroidales bacterium
CGGTTAACCTTGCGGTTTTCCTCGAAGGGCCTTTCAGCGGTACGCACATGACAACAACCTTGAACCAGGAGAGCATGTTACCCTTATCACAACCATTCAACACGGCTCCCTGGAATTATTACGGTTCGGAAAGTGTTGCCTCAATACCCAATGCCGATATCGTCGACTGGGTATTGATTGAATTCAGGGAAACGACAGGGGATGTTACCACGGCTAAAGGGGCTACTTCCATCGAGAAACATGCTGCTTTTGTGAAGAGAGACGGAACCATTGTCGGCATGAATGGCAATTCGCCGGTTACCCTCAATACATACCCGGCAAATAACCTGTTTGTCGTCATCTGGCACCGCAATCACCTGGGGATCATCTCCGCCAATCCGCTTACACTTACCGATGGCCAATATGATTACAATTTCTCCAACGGTTCTGGTCAGGCTTATGGAACAACTGCCGCCCAGAAAAATCTGGCAGCAGGAATCTGGGGTATGATATGCGGGGACGGAAATGGCGACGGAGATATCAACGACCTGGATCACGACAGTGAATGGTCGAATGATGCCGGGAATACAGGTTATGGCACCAATGATTACAACATGGACGGGCAGGTCAATAATATTGACAAGGATGAGGTATTGATTCAAAATTTGGAGAAGTACACCTTTATACCTGACTAAAAATTCACTTCCAACTTAAACATTCCGATTTTGATCTTAATATAATCAATTTCGACATCTTAACTCAGGCTAAAAAAATAAAGTTGGGCTAATTAAACTTAAGATTAAAATCTGTTTTTTTATTCAGATTGAATAATAATTTTTTGAACTTATGATTAATTTAATAAATTTGCCAAATAAGTATTACTGTACTTATTTACAGATGTCTTTTCCAGGTCTGAATTCATTAACTCAAAATAATAAAATGATCTATTAACTTAAATTTTTAAGTATGAAAATTAAATTTTTATTGGTATTTGCCCTGGTAGCTGCATTTATAGTGGCACAGGGACAAACAAGTTCATCTGTCATCACTCCTCAGTTGACTGAGCAGATGAACCAAAAATCCGGAAATGTAATGATACGGATCAATATCCGTATGGCAGAGCAATTTGATTTGAGCACAATTCAAAATGCCCTGAACACGATGGATAAAAATGATAAAAGGCTTTTTGTCGTTAACGAATTGAAAGCATTCAGGGACGAATCGCAAGCCGATCTTTTAAATTTTATCGATTCAAAAATTCAAAAGAAGCAGGCCCGGCTTATCCATAGCCTCTGGATTACCAATACAGTAACATGTTTTGCAACCAAAGAGGCGATCAATGAACTGGCTTCCAGAACCGATATTGACCGTATCGACTGGGATGAAGAAAGGAAAATGCTCATTGGTGATAATCGCCCGGAACCTGCCATTCCCGGTGATCCTGACGGCACCGAGGAAATTACCTGGAATGTCAGCATTTTAAATGTCCCTTCGGTATGGAGCCTTGGATTTACCGGTACAGGTGTAACCGTAGCGGTCATTGATACAGGAGTAAATTATAATCATGTCGATCTTCAGGATCATGTTTGGACAGACCCTTCCTATCCATATCATGGATATGATTTTTACAATTATGATAACAATCCTATGGATGACCATGGTCATGGCACTCATTGTTCAGGAACTGTTGCCGGGGATGGAACCGCCGGATCACAAACCGGTATGGCACCAGACGCCACAATTATGTGTCTGAAAGTATTAAATTCAGGTGGAAGCGGAAATGAATCGGACGTTTGGGCTGCTATCGAATTTGCCGTTGATCATGAAGCCGACGTCATCAGTATGTCTCTGGGTTGGCAGCATTCATGGGGCGTAGACAGGACATCATGGAGAAGTTCATTCGACAATGCACAGGCAGCAGGGGTAATTTCATCCGTTGCAGCCGGAAATGAGGGTAACCAACAGGGCACATACCCAATTCCTGATAATGTAAGGACACCCGGCGATTGTCCGCCACCATGGCTCAATCCCGACCAAACGCTGACCGGAGGTACATCTGGGGTTGTTTGCGTTGGTGCGACAGATAGCGGTAACAATGCTGCATCTTTTACCAGTATTGGACCTGTTACCTGGTCATCCATAAATCCTTATAATGATTACGCTTACAGTCCTGGTATGGGATTGATCCGTCCTGACGTTTCAGCCCCAGGGGTTAATATCAAATCACTTGCCCATTACAGCAATACAGGCTACGAAGACGGGTGGGACGGAACTTCTATGGCTACTCCGGCTGTTGCAGGTGTTATGGCCTTAATGTTGGATAAAAATCCGAATCTTACGCCGGTTGATATCAATATGGCTTTGGAAACCACTGCACTTGACCTTGGTACATCGGGTAAGGATAATACCTATGGTGCAGGGCGAATCAATGGCCTGTCGGCAGTGAATGCTGTCAGCGGCCCCGGCCCGTCATATTCATCTCACACCATCAGCGATCCGAACAGCAACGGTGAAATTGAAGCGGGTGAGAGCATTGATTTGACAATTGAAATGTTCAATAATAGCAGCAGTTCAAATAATAATGTAACGGTGAACCTTTCTACTGCATCCCCTTACATTTCCATTACCGACAACACTGAATATTACGGCAACTTCACAGCCGGTCAGTACAAAAGTATTTCCGGTGGCTTTGCCTTTGACGTTGATCCTACCACACCCGGTGGTGAAAATGTTCAGTTCAATGTGGAAGCAACCAATGGATTAAATACCTGGAACAGTCAATTTAATATAACAACTTACGGCCCCTCGTTGGAAATTGGAGATATTTCGGTTAGCGACCCATCGGGTAATAATAATGGGATACTGGATGCCGGAGAAACGGCTGATATTATTTTGGAGGTAATCAATAACGGACAGGCAAGCATTTCAAATGTGATGGTGAATCTGAGTACATTAAGCGGATATGTAGCGCTGAACAACAATTCATTCAATATCCCATTCATTGCATCGGGTGGAACAGGAAATGCAACATTTAATGTAACGGTAAATCCTTCAACTCCTGTTGGAACTACGGCTGCTTTTAATTATTCGGCATCTTCAGGATTTTATTCCATCAACGGATCATTTTCTGAAGTTATTGGAAAAACCCCTGTGCTGATTGTTGATCTGGATCCTAATACTTCCTCCGGACCTGCTATTCAAACAGCCGTGCAAAACAACGGAGTATCTGTTGATTATCTGACCTATTTTCCTGTCGATTTGAGCCAATATTCATCTCTGTTTATTTGTGTCGGGATATTTAGCAACAATTCAATAATTGGGACAATTCAAGGACAAGCGGTTGTTGATTATATGAATGCCGGCGGTATGGTTTATCTTGAAGGGGGTGATGTTTGGTATTACGATCCTACAATTGGGGGATATAATTTTGATCCGTTGTTCGGTATTAATCCCACAGCTGATGGTTCTGGTGATATGAGCACATTAAGCGGACAAACCGGAACATTTACAGCAGGAATGTCCTTCGGATACAGTGGCGAAAACAACTGGATGGACCATATCGAAGCCATTTCTCCTGCTTTCAAAATCTTCCAGAACAGCTCGCCTTCGTATGGCGCAGCAGTGGCTTACGACCAGGGAACATACAAAACCATCGGAGCTTCCTTTGAATTTGGCGGGCTTACCAATGGAAGTTCTCCTTCAACAAAAGATGAATTGATGTATGAATACCTCGACTTCTTCGGTTTGATCCCGCCACCGGCTCCTCCTACGGTTAACCTTGCGGTTTTCCTCGAAGGGCCTTTCAGCGGTTCGCAAATGGCTACAACCCTCAACCAGGAAGACATGTTACCCTTATCACAACCATTCAACACGGCTCCATGGAATTATACCGGGTCAGAGAGTGTTGCCTCGATTCCCAATGCCGATATCGTCGACTGGGTATTGATTGAATTCAGGGAAACAACCGGTGATGTTTCAACAGCTACAGGAGCCACTTCCATTGAAAAACATGCTGCATTTGTAAAGAAAAACGGAACCATTGTCGGTATGGACGGTAGTACGCCGATTGTTCTCAATTCCGATGTGGCAAATAACCTTTTTGTGGCTATCTGGCACCGCAACCACCTGGGGATTATTTCTGCCAATCCGCTTTCACTTACCGAAGGCCATTATGATTACAACTTCTCCACCGGTTCAGGCCAGGCCTACGGGACAACAGCAGCGCAGAAAAACCTGGCATCAGGTATCTGGGGTATGATTTGCGGGGACGGAAATGGTGACGGAGATATCAACGATCTGGATCACGACAGTGAATGGTCGAATGATGCCGGGAATGCAGGTTATGGCGCCAATGATTACAACATGGACGGACAGGCCAACAATCCTGACAAGGATGATTTTTGGTTCATTAATCGAACCAAATATTCGTTCATTCCTGATTAAATGTTGATATCAATGTAGAAAAACAAAAAATGCCGATCAGTACTGACCGGCATTTTTTATTAACAACTAAATAGGTTATTTGGTATAAATAATCTTCCTGATCACAGATTCATTACCTGCTTTGAAATAGAGCAGATAAACACCGCTTTCCAGATTTTCAGGATTGAATTTTACATTGTGTTCACCCCGTTTTTGATTTTCATTCACCAGGGTCGTAATTTCAGATCCTGCAATATCCATCACTTTGATGGTAATTTGCTCATCATTGACCAGTGTATAGTTAATATTCGTGAAGTCATTAAACGGATTTGGCTGCGACACCAAATTCTCTACGTTGACCAGGTGATCCTCAACTCCGCTAATATCTCCAACAATTACAACGCTATTGATATCTTTTGCTTCAACATTATCGCCCATTACGGTGAGTGTATAGAAGTTGTATCCCTGTACTTCCGGGTTAGCCATGATCATTACATCCAAAGCGGTGGTTTGTCCAATGTCGATATTGCCTATATCATAGGTTTGTACCGCTTTTTCATATAACGTCAGCCCGTTAAATAATGTCAACTCGGCAACAACATTAATA
Source organism: Bacteroidales bacterium (assembly GCA_016933115.1). Lineage (GTDB taxonomy): Bacteria > Bacteroidota > Bacteroidia > Bacteroidales > JAADJA01 > JAADJA01. The sequence goes on from JAFGBL010000241.1 coordinate 5,009, forward strand.
GCCATAGCATTTCCATTATTAATGAAATCATAATGCACCTCAAACGGATTGGGAGTCAGAACACCCTGATCAAATACCAGGTACATCGGAGCAGTAACTGTAACAGCCACCGGAGGCATCAGGTTAGTGTTTGGCAGAAGTGTGCGTGATGCTTTATTATTCGATTCGTTGGACTCCACAATATCGTTGTCCGGATCAGCCTTGATATAAATACTTCTGTACTCAGGATAAGCAGGTACTACATATGGAATTGTGAATTCTCCACTTTCATACGGATCTATTGCATCTATAATTTCAATTGCCATAGGTGGAATTACACCCGGCCCGTCAGGATCATTGGCATACACTTCACACCTTACATTTTCCGCGGTAACATTTCCAAAATTATGAACCGTAAAGGTTATATCAATTAAATCTCCTTCTTCAATATCTTCATCGGAAAATTCAATATCCGAAGTGGAGACACTTAAATCAGGCAAATCCAGGGCATAGCTCAACGGCATGAAATCAGCTCCGGCACCGCCATTACTTTGCAATACCGAAAGGTTTTTGGTTCCTTCAATTTTGTAAACAAATGAACCATAATCAGAAGTAAAGTTATAACCTTCTCCTTCCATCAAGGTCCCTGTCCAAATCTCCATCGGGCTGGAATAGGGGAAGTCGGTATAAAGCCCCAGGTTGGTAATGGTCACGTCATTGTCATCATCAAATGAAAATACATCGATACGGCTTCCCACAGTAGGAACATAAAAGAGTGTTCCGGCACCTGAACCGCCCTGGTCAATGGCACGGGTCATATAATAATAACTTCCCGACCATACACCGTAAGGAATATTGGCAACCGTAACAGGATAATCGGATGTGACAGTCCAGAAAGTTCTGTCATAAATAGCTTCTGTTACCACCTGGCCTTCACTCATTTCATATGAATCGAGAACTTCCTTGGTAACCGTGTTCATAATATTCACCGTATTGTTGTCATAATAGGAAGTCACCGTTACACTGTTTGCCCAACTTCCGGCATAGCCTGAATAACCATAAAATAAGGTTCCTGCAAAAGTTCCATTGGATGAAGGAATATAATAATCCTGATCCGTATAGGACAATGCCGAAACAGGTTTATCACTGATAACCTGTAAAGGGGTAGTGTAGGGTACAATACCTAAATCATGAAATGATACATGATCTCCTTCATTAATAGTTGAACCATAAATAAAAGATCCGGTTTCGAGGTTCTTCACAGTAAAATTTGTGTTGTCCTGATAGGCGAAGACGATAAAATCATCATAGTAGTCAAATGAGCTCATCATCCAGGTATTCAGCTTGGTTGAGGTGCCCCTTCCCGATTCGTCAACTGCAAAATAACCGTTGACATAACTGGTGATTGCATCTCCGACCAATACGGTGAAAGTATTATTACTTTCTACCCTGTATATTCCGGAAGATGCCAAGTAGTTATAATACTCATCGGCATCAAGGGATTCCGATGCGATCAGCGTACCAAAAGAATCATATATGGATACTTCGGTCCCGTTGAAATAAGAAAATACAGTGATATTCCCAAAAGTATAAACAGTTGTTGCAAAATCACCATCCTTACTCGTTTCCATACTGATAATTCCAGGTTGTGTAACAGTTGAAGGACCTATTTCAGTTCCTTCCGGTGCACCATAAATTTGTTGTTGGGCTGTAACTTCCATAAAAGATAACAGCACAACGGCTAAAACTAAAAATAAAAACTTTCTCATATTAATATTTATTTGGTTAACTAAACATGTACAGCTTCGTACACAAATTTATATAATTGATTTTTACAAATTTAAGCATCCTGTGCGGTCTGAAGAAATATAATTACGTTTATTTTCTTAACAAAATGTTAAAAAACATAAATACGTGAGTAACACAGGAAAGTTCCAATTTTTTTAAGGATATTAACAGTTTTATCCATCGCGTCAACTTCATTTGGAACAATTATTAAATATCAACTTAATGAGAAATTATTATTTCAACATTGATTTTGAAGTGAGGAAAAACATAAAATTCAAATCCAGATAACAATGCATTTTAAATCCTGTTACAGATAAATATCGAAATCCTCCATCTTAATTATAACAATTCTAAATTACTGTCTATTATTGACTTCAGCCTAAAATATTCATATTTTTACATGTAACTATTTCGGGTCGCGTTTACCTAAATATTAAAAATATTATACATGGGAAATCATGAATAAATTAATAACATGATCATTCCTAATGAAGAAAGGAGGTTTATACTAAAATATTCCCTCGACGCTGTATAACTCAAATAGGAAAATTTTAAACAATTAAACTTAACAATTAAAACGATGCCTATGAAATCAATCATTACCTATTTCACGTTTTTAATCGCTGTTGGGTTGTTCAGCATTACGACCACATTGGCACAAACTAGTTTCAATAATCAAACTGGCAACAATAATAACAGTGATTTGACTCCCATGGAACAATTGGGAAAAGAATTATTCTTCGATAAAATTGCCGAACCGGATAATATGTCGTGTGCAGATTGCCATGCGCCACAGGTTGGATTTGTCGGACCCATACCTGGTATCAATAAAAAAGGTTCTGTTTATCCGGGTGCTGTTCCTCAACGTTTCGGTAACCGTAAACCTCCCAGTGCAGCCTATGCCACTGTAAGTCCACTTTTTGATTACGATATGGTTGAAGGACTTTTCTTTGGCGGCAATTTCTGGGACGGCAGAGCTACGGGATGGCATCTGGGAAATCCGGCTGCCGACCAGGCCCTGGGGCCGTTCCTGAATCCTGTTGAACAGAATAATACCAGCAAACTTGAAGTTCTGAAACAGGTTGCCAAATCGAAATATGCCTATTTATGGATGGAGGTTTGGGGTGAACCCTTAATGTACGACACGCCGGAATTGATAGATTTGAATTACGATAGGGTTGGTTTGGCTATCGCCGAATATGAAAACTCAAGTGAGGTGAACCAGTTCACTTCTAAATTTGATTATGTCCAAATGGGTATGGCCGAATTTACTGAGGAAGAAGCCTGGGGTGAAGAACTTTTCAATGGAACAGGAATGTGCGTTCTATGCCACATGCCTCCATTTTTCACCGATTTTACCTTCGATAACCTGGGTACACCCAAAAACCCGGCCAATCCATTTTATGATATGGACGAGGTTTACTTGCCAGACGGTTCACCCATCAATCCTTTAGGAGAGACCTGGGTTGATCCTGGATTGGGTGGTTTTCTTGAGACCCTGGATGAATCGTTTTTCAATGACCTTGGTTTGGATAAAAATTTAGCCGTCGCAGAAAATTGGGGCAAACATAAGGTTCCTACACTCAGGAATGTGGACAAACGGCCCGGAAACGGATTTACAAAAGCTTATATGCACAACGGGGTTTTCAAATCCTTGAAAGAGGTAGTACATTTCTATAACACCCGTGATGTTGAAATGTGGCCTGATCCGGAAGTACCTCAAAACGTCAATGAAGATGAGCTTGGGAACCTTGGTTTATCGGATGAAGAAGAAGATGCCATTGTCGCCTTTATGATGACGCTTTCGGATGGATACATCCTGCCAAAATCTTCCATTGCTGATGCTGGAAATGAAGAAATTTCAATAAAATTGGAATTAGCAGGATCAAATCCATTTATTAATCAAACGAGGTTATCCTATACTCTGGCAGCAAATTCCCATGTCTCACTCGATATCTATGCCTTAAATGGTGAGAAAGTAAGCACTATATTTGAGGGAAATCAATTGGAAGGCGAATATTTTACAACACTTTCCGGAGATCAGTTGGAAGCAGGAATTTATATTGTGAGGTTGCAAGCAGGGAACCAAATGATAACTAAAAAAGTAACTCATATTAAATAATTTTGAAAAAAACAGGAGTGAGTTTGTTGCAGAATTGAAGTTCCGTCATTGCAAGCGAACCGAAGCAATCTCAAAACGTCCTTTAAAAGCAGATTGCTTCGTTGTCCCGATAGCTATCGGGATCCTTGCAATGACGGTTCATTTGGTTGCTATTACGACAACCTAATTCCAAAACAAACTATTCCTCAATCTGCTTAAATTATAGGCTATGAAATTCAAGGCATTTTTTCGGGGAGCACTAATTATTGGAGTGATAGCAATATTATACTTATTTGTGGCATCTATGATGAATCCACAAAAGGGGCTGGTTCCTTCAACTATTAATGATGTTTTTATGCCAGGATCACAACCCCTGGAATCAGGCACTCTTGCCAATCCGGATCAATGCGATAATTGCCACGGGGGTTATGACCAGGATGTCGAGCCTGCATTCAACTGGAGGGGAAGTATGATGGCACAGGCACAAAGGGACCCTTTATACCTTGCTTGTCTGGCAATTTCAAATCAGGATGCTCCTGAGGTGGGTGATCTTTGTATTCGTTGCCATTCACCAAAAGGTTGGCTGGAAGGCCGTTCGGAGCCAACAGATGGGTCAGCATTGACTGTAGATGACCGGGAGAGTGTTCAATGCCATTTTTGCCACAGGATGATCGCACCAACGCCGGTCGGAGTAAATCCTTACCCATTTGATGCTTTGTATACTACACAACCAGGCAATAATCCCTCCACCTATACAATTGACCAGGGATATCTTCCGACTATCACTGCTATTCCCCCAACAAATGCGAATGGAATGTATATTGTCGATGATGAAGACAACCGAAGAGGTCCTTACTTTGATCCGCAAGCGAACCACAGTGTCCCCTATTCGCCTTTCCATCCGGGTGCAGCACTTTGCGGTACCTGCCACGACGTGAGCAATCCGGTGTTCGAAACACAGCGTGATATTAATGGAAACATCATCGGATATAAACCGGGTGATTTCGATACACCACCCATTGATTTCAGTCCCTATGCCATGTTTCCGATTGAAAGGACATACAGTGAATGGTTGATGAGTGATTACAATACTCCCGGAGGTATTTCCGGAACTTATTTCGGCGGAAATAAACCTTACGTATCGACCTGTCAGGATTGTCATATGCGTGATGTAACAGGTCACGGTTGCAATAAAAGCTATGCCCCTTTAAGGGACGATCTTCCATTACACGACATGACGGGAGGAAATACCTTTATGCCTGACCTGGTTGAATCTCTGTTTCCGGGTGAAGTCAATTCAGCGGCACTGGCTGCAGGTAAACTCAGGGCACTTGACATGCTGAAACATGCCGCTTCAATGGAGGTTACCGTTAACCAATTGGACAGGGAAGTAATTGTTAAGATTACCAATGAAACAGGACATAAGCTGCCATCGGGCTATCCGGAAGGAAGAAGGATATGGATCAACATGAAAGCCTTTAATTCACTCACTGCTGAAACCTATGAATCTGGCCATTATGATTTTGGAACGGGTTATCTTACAAAAACTGATTCAAAAATTTATGAAATAAAACCGGGGTTAAGCCCGGGTCTCGCTGCTGCCCTTGGCCTGGAAGCAGGACCCTCATTCCATTTTGTACTGAACGACACCATTTATTCTGATAATCGGATTCCACCACGCGGTTTCTCCAATGAAAATTTTGAAACCATACAATCTCCTCCTGTCGGATATTCATATCAGGATGGTCAATATTGGGATGAAACAACATACCAACTTCCTTTTTATCCCGATTCCGTTGAGGTTAGATTGTATTATCAAACCACCAGTAAAGAGTATGTAGAATTCCTGCGTGATGAAAACTATACTAATAATGCCGGTCAGGTGATGTATGATTTGTGGAATGCAAACGGAAAATCTACCCCGGAAATAATGAATTATGATACCTGGTCAGGCCCGCCGGTACAGGGAGCTTTAACTCTTGATTTAAAAATTTTTCTTGAAGGGCCGTTTGAGGGAACAACGATGCATACCGACCTTGTGGCACGTGAAGCATTACCAGTTGAACAACCCTATAATATGGCACCCTGGAATTATAATGGAAGTGAAAGTGTTGCAGCTTTCATCAATCCGAATATTGTCGACTGGATACTAATCGAATTGAGGGAAACAGCCGGAGATGCCTCAACAGCAACATCTGAGACCATGATAGCCCAAAAAGCCGCCCTGTTATTATCCGATGGATCAGTGGTTGAAACGGATGAAGCGAGCCTTCCTGAGTTTGATATTTCTTTTGCTGATAATTTGTTTGCCGTCGTATGGCATCGCAATCATCTGGGTATCATGAGTGCCCTTCCTGTTACAATGACAGGTGGCGTTTATGCATATGATTTCACCAGCGATGAAGGTCAGGTGTATGGCGGGAACCTTGCACACAAATTGATAAGCACAGGAATTTGGGGAATGGTTGGCGCTGATGGGGATCCCAATGGTACAATTGATATTGACGATAAAACCCTATCATGGCTGGCCCAGGCCGGTTTGAAAGGTTACCTGTCGGGCGACTTCAACCTGGATATTCAAGTAGATAATAAAGATAAAAATGAAATCTGGGTGGGCAATGTCTACAGCGACCAGGTTCCTGACAATATCCCTCAGATCATCTACGAATGTAAAGTTCCTAAATAACCTGATTCTCTTGAGGATTCCAGTAAAGTCATTACATTAGACTTTCTATAACCATATCAGAATTGTAGTAAAATATTTATGTTTACATAAATTCAATATAAATGATTATTAAGAAATCATTTTTCAAAAAGGGAAAAACTTATCCTATTTGGGAATTGCTATACTACCAAATAATTGCTAAGTATCTCTAATTAAATCTAATATGATTTAAAATGAAAGTAAGCATAATTTTTGTTCAACAAAATTCTATCGGGAGATTAAATACAATTTTTCTAAATTATTTATTAACTAACAAATCAAAAAAATGAAGGCAATTAATTTAACC
>JAFGBL010000242.1 GCA_016933115.1 Bacteroidales bacterium
CACATTTTAAAGCTTGCACTGGAAAGCAGCGGATTTAATATCGATAAAATGACTTTTGAAAGAATTAACTAAAATGATAATGAAAAACGGCATTCTATCAATAATTTTTATTCTAATTCCAGTACTTGTATTTTCACAATATAAGTCGGTTACTTCTCCGAACGAAAAAATTAGTATTTCACTTTTTAATCGACAGAGTACCGATACCGGCAAATGGTACCTGAAAATAAATTATATTAACGATGGTACAAGCTGCGAAGCCATCCCTGAAATAAACCTGGGGATTTCCCGCAGCGACCAGGATTTTTCCAAAAACCTGAAATTACTTAAAGCCGGGAAAACCTCAACAATCAACGAAGATTACACTTTATTACATGGGAAACGCTCGCATCGCAGCAATTCGGCAAACGAGGTTGTTGTTTCTTTTGAAAATTCCCAAAAATCAAAATTGAACCTGATCGTCAGGGCGTACAACGATGGCGTAGCATTCCGTTATGAATTCCCCGAAAAAGAAGGAACATTTGTAATTAACGATGAGTTGACGGCATACTTAATTCCTGAAAAAACCAATCGCTGGCTGGAAAAATTTGACCTTTCAAACGAGGGGCTTTATCAAAACATGGAAAATGCAGAAGAACAGCAAAACTGGTGCTATCCTCCTCTTTTTAACTCGGCTGATAAAATGTGCTGGTATCTCATTCATGAAGCCGATGTTGACAGGAATTATTGCGCCACAAAACTAAGCAACCTTAATTCAAAAAATGAATATAAAGTAATGCTTCCTGATGAGGGTGAGGGCGAAGGGGAAGCTTTGCCAACCATCACTCTTCCATGGAAATCTCCCTGGAGGGTAATCATCATGGGAAGCCTTGCCGACATTGTTGAATCAACTTTGGTTGATGATGTTTCTACTCCGTCGGTTTTAACCGATACTGAATGGATTAAACCGGGAGTGGCATCGTGGAATTACTGGTCGTTTAACCACGGCACAAAAGATTTTAAAACGGTTTGTGAATTTGCAGACTTGGCTGCAGCAATGGGTTGGCCTTACACTCTACTCGACTGGGAATGGGATCAGATGGAAAATGGAGGAAACCTCGAAGATGCCGTAAAATATATTCATTCACTTGGCATTAAACCGTTGATGTGGTACAACTCTGGCATGTTTAAATGGATTACCTCAACTCCTGTTGACCGAATGAAAACGCACGAAAACCGCCTGGTAGAATTTGCCAAATTAAACGAACTTGGCGTATCAGGCGTAAAAATCGATTTTTTCCTAAGTGAGAAACAGGACATGATTAAATATTACCTGGATATCCTGGAAGATGCAGCCCAATTTAAAATTATGGTTTACTTCCATGGCTGCCTTGTTCCACGTGGATGGCAACGAACCTACCCGCACCTGATGACCTACGAGGGAGTCAGGGGAGCCGAATGGTACAACAATGGCCCGGAACTTACAACCACAGCTCCGGAACACAATAACACCCTGGCATTTACCCGCAATGTTGTTGGCTCTATGGATTATACCCCGGTAACTTTCACCAATTCGCAATATCCTCACATTACTTCGTATGGGCACGAACTTGCATTGAGTGTCGTATTTGAATCAGGCATTCAGCATATGGCCGACCGCCCTGATGGATACTATGATTTACCAGATGCTGCAAAGTCATTTCTAAAAGAAGTGCCAAACACATGGGATGACACTAAATTACTGGATGGTTACCCCGGACGATATACGGTTATCGCACGAAAAAAGGGTAATAATTGGTATATCGGCGGTATTAACGCAGAAGGAAGAAGAGGTAGGGGGAAAGTTCAGACTGTAAAATTTGATTTTTTACCGGAAGGAAAAACTTATAAACTTACCCTAATTACTGATGGAGAGCACGACAAAGCTTTTTCGACAAAATATTTGGTTGTTGATAAATCAGACACTGTCGATGTTTCAATGCTTCGTCTGGGAGGTTTTGTCGCTCAGCTTATACAATTTGAACAATAATTAACTGTATGTCATTATATTGTCACATTATGAAACAGCATTTTAACCTAAAACCACTAAAGTTAGTAAGTATATTGTCACTGTCATTGTTGTTTAGTATGTGTTCTGAAAAAGGGCAGGCGCAGAATCAAACCAATGAGAGTGTTGTGAAAATTTCAGTCGATGCAAAACGTGGCGGACCTGAAATTAACAGGCATATATTCGGGCATTTTGCCGAACACCTGGGCTTTGGTATATATGGAGGCGTTTGGGTAGGGCCCGATTCGGATATCCCAAATACAAGAGGAATAAGAAATGATGTAGTAGAAGCATTAAAATTGCTTAAAGTGCCTAATATACGCTGGCCGGGTGGTTGTTATGCCGATCAGTACCACTGGCGTGACGGAATCGGTAATCCGGAAGAACGTCATTCAAGAATAAATGTAAGCTGGGGCGGAGCAATTGAGCCAAATACGTTTGGAACGCATGAATTTTTCGATTTTGTTGAAATGATTGGCTCCGAGGCATTTATTTCCGCAAATGTTGGTTCCGGAACCGTTCAGGAATCAGCCGACTGGCTGGAATATCTAACCGCAACGGGTTCTACACTGGCTGAAGAAAGAGCAGAGAATGGGCATCCTGAACCTTATAATGTTGAATTTTGGGGAATCGGCAACGAAGTTTGGGGATGCGGCGGCCCTTTCACACCACAAGAATATATTACCCAATTGAAAAAATTTGCAACTTTCACTACCAATTACAATACTGATGTCCCGACGCAATTTGTTGCCGTTGGCCCCGATTCTTTTGATGAATATAGTTTTGGCTATACCGATGCAATAATGGAAGCATGGGCAAATAAAACCTGGACATGGGATATTCAGGGGCTTTCGCTGCATAATTATACCCGTGGTGGTTGGCCTCCGGAAATTAAAGCAACTAAATTTGGTGAATTGCAATATGCCTCGGTAATTAAAGAAACGCTTGGCATGGATCAGTTTATTGCTGAAAATGCCGCTATTATGGATAAGTTTGATCCGGATAAACTTGTTTCAATTTTGGTTGACGAATGGGGAACCTGGTATAAAGCCACCGAAGGAACTAATCCGGACTTTCTGCAACAACAAAATTCCATTCGCGATGCAGTTCTGGCCGCTTTGAATTTCAATATTTTCACACGTCATGCCGAGCGGGTTCATGGTGCTAATATTGCGCAGATGATCAATGTTTTGCAATCAGTAATTTTTACTGAAGATGAAAAAATGGTGCTTACTCCAACCTATCATGCGTTTAGAATGTACGTGCCTTTTCAGGATGCAACACGCTTGCCAATTGATTTTATTGCGGGTACTTATCAGGTTGATAGCATAAGCTTACCTCGTTTGGATGCCATTGCAGCTAAAGGGAAAGATGGCAATATCTATGTAGCGATAACCAATATCGATGTTAAAAATACAGCTTCTATTGATCTTTCACTTGATGGACTTACTATCGAAAGTGTTCATGGAGAAACGTTGTATGCGTCTTCAATTGATGCAGTAAATACGTTTGATAATCCGGATAACGTTGCACCTGAAGAAATTAAAGCTACTGTGTCAGGCAGTAATGTATCTGTTACGGTACAGCCACAATCGTTAACTGTACTTTCACTTATTACAAAAGATTAAAGAACAAACAAATTTTTAGCCGAAACGGGTTATTTCAATAAACCAAAATGATTAAAATGAATAAATTTAAAAGCTCTTCTTTCGTAATCTTTCTGATTACAATCCTGATGTTGGGGGTAAACAGTTTTGCTCAAAAACCTATAATATCTACAAAATTCACAGCTGATCCGGCGCCTATGGTTTATAACGACACAGTGTATTTGTATACCGGGCACGATGAAGATGATGCAATGGGCTTTAAAATGTATAATTGGTTACTCTATACTTCTACCGATATGGCGAACTGGACAGAACATGGTGAAGTTGCATCTTTGAAAAATTTCGCATGGGTTCCTCATGAAAATGGTGCCTGGGCTGCACAATGTATCGAACGAAACGGAAAATTTTATCTCTACTGCCCCATGCCGGGGGGTGTCGGCATTGGGGTTCTGGTTGCCGATAGTCCGTACGGTCCTTTTAAAGATCCTATAGGAAAACCTCTGATTAAAAACAGCAGTCATGACATTGATCCTACCGTATTAATAGAAGATGATGGTCAGGCTTACATGTACTGGGGAAATCCAAAAGTTTATTACGTGAAGTTGAATGAAGACATGGTTTCTTACTCGGGCGAAATACATCAAGAGCAAACAACTCCAAAAAATTATCAGGAAGGGCCATGGGTTTGGAAACGGAACGACAACTATTATCTGGCGTATGCTTCTACCTGTTGTCCCGAAGGAATTGGCTATGCCATGAGCAAGTCGCCAACCGGTCCATGGGAATACAAAGGAATGATTGTCGATGCTTCGGAATTAACCCGGGGAAACCACCCTGGCATTATTGAATTCAAAGGAAAGTGGTATTGCTTTGGGCATAGTTACGATCTTATAAAACTATCTACATCTAAATTTTACGAGCGACGTTCGGTAGATATGGATGAAATGGTTTATAATAATGATGGCACAATTCAGAGCCGTCATTACTTTTCAGAAGATGGTCCACAGCAGGTTGGAACATTAAATCCTTTCAAACGGGTTGAAGCTGAAACAATGGCCTGGAGCGAAGGTGTAAAAACCATGTTCGAAACCGAATGGGAAGGTGATTTCGAATGGGCCAGAGGGAAAAAAATTGCCGATCATCGATTTGTAACCTCCATAAACAATGGCGATTATATTTTAGTAAAAGGAGTTGATTTTTCGAACGAGCCAAAATCTGTTGAAGTAAGTGCTTCTTCCATTTACGGTGGAAAAATCGAAATCCATACCGGAAAAATCGATGGGCCAATTATTGCAACGGTTGATGTAAATACTACCCGCGAAATGGGTATTTGGAAATCGTATACTGCGCCGGTTAAAAACGTTAGCGGTGTACATGATCTGTATTTTGTTTTCAAAGGCGAACAAGACCTGTTTAACTTCGACTGGTGGATGTTTAAATAAAAATGTATAAAAAGCATGGTTACCGAGCATCAGATAAATGATCAGGTAGAAGCTATGGTTGAACACCAGTTGCCAGTAACTTATAATCCATGAAAAGTAAAACGAATTTGTACAATAAAAAATGAAAAAAATAAGATCAGCCAATCAGGGAAAGTGGATAATTATTGCTGTAATCCTTCTATTAGCATTTAACTTAAGTGCGCAGCAATATCCTTTTCAAAATCCGAAACTGAGTTCAGAGGAACGTGCAAAAGATTTGATTTCGAGGTTAACGCTCGAAGAAAAAGCAGCTTTAATGTGCGACCAGTCAGAAGCAATTCCACGCCTTGGCATCAAAAAATTCAACTGGTGGAGCGAAGCCCTGCACGGATATGCAAACAATGACAGTGTAACGGTATTTCCGGAACCAATAGGAATGGCGGCTTCATTCGACGATGAATTATTATACCAAATTTACGATGCTGTTTCGGATGAAGGTCGCGCGAAATACAATCAGTGGATTCAAAGGGGAAACGAAAACAAACGTTTTCTGAGCCTTTCGGTGTGGACCCCAAACGTAAATATTTTCCGCGACCCGCGCTGGGGCCGTGGACAGGAAACCTACGGCGAAGACCCCTACCTGATGTCGCGAATGGGAGTTTCGGTAGTTAAAGGATTGCAAGGCCCCGAAGATTCCAAGTACCGTAAACTATTGGCCTGTGCCAAACATTACGCGGTACACTCGGGACCGGAATGGAGCCGCCACGAACTTAACCTCAACGATGTCAATCCGCGGGAATTGTACGAAACGTACCTTCCAGCTTTTAAAGCCCTGGTTCAGCAGGCTGATGTCAGGCAGGTGATGTGTGCATATCAGCGCCTCAACGATGAACCTTGCTGTGGAAACACCCGCTTGTTGCAACGGATTCTTCGCGATGAATGGGGATATGAGTATATGGTTGTGTCGGATTGTGGAGCTGTAACCGACTTTTTCACTACGCATAAGGTTTCTTCGGATGCGGTTCATGCAGCCTCAAAAGCTGTCCTTGCGGGGACTGACCTCGAATGCGTTTGGGAAAATTATCCCTATAAAACCCTACCCGAAGCGGTTGAAAGTGATTTAATAAAGGAAGAAGACATCGATAAAAGCCTGCTGCGTGTATTAACCGGTCGTTTCGACCTTGGAGAAATGGATGACGATGCAATTGTCCCCTGGGCACAGATTCCTCCATCTGTAATAAATAATGAAAAGCACAGTAAGCTCGCCCTCGACATGGCACGTAAAACCATGACCCTCCTTCAGAATAAAAACAATGTTTTGCCTTTATCGAAAAAAAGTAAAAAAATTGCTGTGATTGGACCCAATGCCGATGATGAACCCATGTTGTGGGGAAATTATAATGGTACTCCAATCCGCACCATATCCATTCTCGAAGGGATCAAGACCAAACTTCCGGAAAGAAAAATCTTATACGATAAAGGATGCGACCTGATGGAAGATAAAGTAACCGAAAGTTATTTCGGACAATGCTCATTTGAAGGAAAACAGGGTTTTAAAGCAACTTACTGGAACAACCCGGAAAGGAAAGGGGAAATTGTAATTACCAAACAAATTACCAATCCGATAAAAATGACAACTGCCGGGCAGCACGAATTTGCATCAGGCGTTAAACTTTTAGGTTTTTCTGCCTTATACGAAACAGAGTTTGTACCGAAAGTTACTGAAGAGATTGTATTTAAAGGCGGGGCAACCGGGCATTTTGAATTGCTTGTAAATGGTGAATCGTTAACCAGTTATGATAACTGGAGGACACTTCCTTCGAGAATTCCATTTAAAGTAGAAGCGGGTAAAAAATATAAAATTGAGATACTTTATGCACAACTAAACGATTGGCAGGCCAACATCGAATTTGATTTCGGAAAAGAAGTGGATGTCGATTATACCAGCCTCATCAATAAATTGAAAGGCATTGATGTGGTGGTTTTTGTGGGCGGACTTTCAGGAAACCTTGAAGGCGAAGAAATGCCTGTTTCCTATCCCGGATTTAAAGGGGGCGACCGCACCAATATCGACCTTCCTGCGGTTCAGCGCAATTGCCTGAAAGCATTAAAAGATGCAGGGAAAAAAGTTGTTTATGTTAACTGCTCGGGCTCGGCTATAGCCCTGACACCCGAAACCGAAAGTTGCGATGCCATCCTTCAGGCATGGTATGCAGGCGAATCGGGCGGACAGGCAGTTGCCGATGTGCTTTTTGGCGATTATAACCCGGCTGGGAAACTGCCAATTACCTTTTATAAAAGTTCCGATCAGCTAAAAGACTTTGAAGATTATTCGATGCAGGGGCGCACTTACCGTTACATGGACGACGCCCTTTTCCCGTTTGGATATGGTTTGAGTTATACCCATTTTGAAATAGGAGACGCAAGCCTGAGCAAAACTTCGTTCAAAGCTGACGAAACTATCCAGGTTGAAGTTCCGGTTACAAATACCGGCAAACGCGATGGCACTGAAATCGTGCAGGTTTATGTCAGAAAAGTAAATGATATTGAAGGTCCGTTAAAAACTCTGCGAGGATTTAAACGGGTCGAAGTAGCAAAAGGAAAAACCAACCAGGCTGTCATCGACCTGCCGCCGTCATCCTTTGAATTTTACGACTGGAGCAACCGCAAAATGATGGTGGTCCCGGGGGAATATGAAATCCTTTATGGAAATAGCTCAGATACCAAAGATTTAAAAGTAGAAACAATAAATATTTTATAAAAATACCGCGATGAAAAAAGCAATTCTATTATCGGCACTTTTTTGCATAATACTTTTTCCTGCAAAAGCACAGTCGTACGAAAAAACTGATTCAGGAATAAAAACAGACATTGGCAAAGAAGAAGTGGAGATTCAATTTTTCAGCCCTTCGATTGTTAGAGTAATAAAATGGCCCGCCGGGACTTCGTTTGAAAAAAACAGCCTTTCTGTTATTAAAACACCTGAAAAAACAGCGATTAATATCAGGCAAAGGGGAGATAACCTTTCACTAAAAAGTGAAGGACTTGTTGTTCTGTTAAACCTGAAAAACGGGAAAGTATCTTTTTCTGATTCAAAAAATACCCCCTTGCTGGCTGAACAGGAAGCGGGCGCTACCTTTACCGATTTTGACGATGCTGGTTCAAAAACTTATACCGTCGGGCAAAAATTTGTTTTGGATGATGATGAAGCCATTTATGGCCTGGGTATTCAACAGCGTGGTAAAATGAATCAGCGGAATATCCGGTTAAATATGGTACAAAATAATACCGAAGATTTTATAACATTTTTCCAATCGGTAAAAGGATACGGCCTTTTCTGGGATAATTATTCGCCAACGGTTTTCGAAGATACTCCTGAAAGCACCTCATTTACTTCGGATGTAGGCGATTGTATCGATTATTATTTTATGGTAGGCGGTAATGCCGACGGGGTAATTGCCGAAATGCGCGACCTCACCGGGCAGGTACCGATGTTCCCATTATGGACATATGGATACTGGCAAAGCAAAGAGCGCTATAAAAGTCAGGATGAGACGGTTGGAGTAGTCAGGAAATACCGTGAACTGGGCGTACCGCTCGACGGGATTATTCAGGACTGGCAATACTGGGGTAATAATTATTTATGGAATGCAATGGAATTCCTTAATGACCAGTTTCCGAATCCGCGAAAAATGATCAATGACGTTCACAACCTGAATGCCCATATGATAATATCCATCTGGAATTCATTTGGACCTATGACAAAACAATACCGCGAATTGGAAAAGATTCATGCACTGATGGATTTTCAGACCTGGCCACAATCGGGTTCAACCAAATGGCCACCAAACCGCGACTACCCTTCAGGGGTAAAAGTTTATGACCCATTCAATCCGGAGGCCCGGGATATTTACTGGAAATATTTAAATGATGGATTATTCAAACTTGGCATGGACGGATGGTGGATGGACTCATCGGAGCCTGACCACCTCGATTTCAAACCTTCTGACCTTGATAATATGACTTACCTTGGTTCATTCCGAAAAGTACGGAATGCTTTTCCTTTAATGACTGTGGGCGGTTTATACGACCACCAGCGTGCAGTAACTTCCGATAAACGGGTTTTTATTTTAACCCGTTCGGCATTTGCCGGGCAACAACGCTACGGG
>JAFGBL010000243.1 GCA_016933115.1 Bacteroidales bacterium
AATTAACCCTGTAGTTACCAACTGTCCTGCTTGAATTATCTTCCAGGATAGTAACTAATTGTCCGTATGAGTTATAAATACTTATTTTAACAACTGAAACCGATTTCAGTGAATAATCGAGTGTAAAACCATCCGTGAATGGATTTGGATAAATATTTACCTTCAATCCATCGGCAATTTCGATCAATCCGGTATATATATAATAAATCTGGTTTGAAGGATCCGACTCGCAACCAAATCCATTGGTAACAACAACATAAAAGTTTTCTGTGTAAGTGGGTTCAAAGGTTTGAGCTGTTGCCCCGTTGATCATTCCATTCGAATCAAACCATTGATTACCTTCTTCGGTACTCGATACCAGTACACTTCCTTGTTGTTCGATAGTTGGGGTGTCAGGTACCGGATTAACTGTAACCATTACTTCATCTTCCACAATAGCGTCACCATCGTTAACGGTAACTGTATAAGTAGTCGTTACTTCGGGAGATGCTATTGGGTTCGCAATATTCGGATTATTCAGGCCTGTAGCAGGATCCCATTGATAGGTATAATTACCTGAACCACCCATTGCAAATGCATTGAGTTGCGAACTTTCACCCTCACAAATCTCACTGGGATTGGCAGATGCTACAACGCCCAGTGGAAATTCTGCCGCAAATGGTGGAAATAAAATATAATCAACCCATGCACAGTCGCTGCCATTCGAAACAGAATAATCTTTATAATATTCCCATTTGAACGTATGGTTACCGGCAGTGACGTCATAAGCTGCCTGAGCCCATGCTACTTCACCTGCCCACTCATCTTTCATTGTACCGTCAATATAAAACTTGAGGTAATCATAACCACTTTCTGAAGAAACCTTATAATAGAAGGAAATCTGATCATTTGCCGTAACATCCACATTGATCATCAATACGGAGGTTTCATCATCATCTATATTTCCAGACTTAGCCGAGTAGTTTCCCTCATAAGGATTTGACATATCCAGGGTCCAATCGGCATCCCCGTCAAATTCCCAGGCATAGGATTCAAAATCACCGGATTCGAAATCTTCGATTACCAGGCCGATACTCATTGAAAGCATGGTAGAAGCGGAATAGGGATCGGAGGTTACGTTATATTCAACATTTACAACATCGCCAATCTGTGCGGAAGAGCTTACCGTAACATTAAATACTGCGTCAGATGTTTCACCTGATCCAATTGTCCCAAGATCGAAAGTTGTATTGTTTATTGTAATAAGCCCGCTGGAAGTCATGATACTTGCTATGGTATTCAAAGCTTCGCAACCGCCTTCATTAGCATTCGGAACAATGATATCAACAGTTTCGCCTGGGTCTAGCCTTCCGTTGTTGTTTCCATAACTATCGTCAACATTATAATTTTGGATTATAAGGACCGGAGCATTTAATGTAATATTGAAAGTTGAAGTCCAGGTATCGGTACCATCGGTAATTTCCATATCGAAGTTTACCACATGCTGGTCCTCAATAATTTGATCAACGGTAAATGCAAATGCTGAGGTAACCATGACTGTCTGTCCAACAGCAATGTTTGGCCAGGTATTGGTTCCGTTGTTAAGTGTAATATAAGAATCGTCGGTGGTGATGGTTGCTTCAACGTTTGTTGCGGTTGCACTTCCCATATTTTCCAGTGAAACATCCATCAAGATATATTCGTCGAAATCAACCAGGCCGTTGTTGTTTCCATTACTATCATCAATCTCATAATCATCAAATAGTACGTAGGCTCCCTGGGGAGAAGCAACAGTTACGGTCCCGATAAAGGGTTTAATATTCTGACCTGTAATAACAACACTTGCTTCACCGGGAACAGTAATCGGGTTAAACATGTTTACTTCGGCATATCCTGTTTCATCGGCTACAGTATATCCGCAAAGCATTCCATCCTTTGAAATTGCTACAGAAGCATATGGCTCGGTATTGACCGGGAAAGTTTCGGATGCCAAAGGCATGAGATTTTGATAATTTGCCGTAGTTTCATCGGGTTGTGAAAAATAAATCATTACCGAAGGGTCACCCATCAGGTGGTATATCTCCCAATAATACTCTTCCAGGGATGAACCGGCCTGGGTTACAGCCAGATTTCCGGCAGACAACATTTGGCCCTGGGCAGTGTACCACTCATCAAGCGGCTCGCCATGATCGTGGAAGGTTCTGTCATAAGCACCAAGGTGATTAGGATTATAGGTAGGATTTAAAGTAATACTTTCAAAACCTACTCCCCACCAGTAATCTTCATCCCAGTAAGTACTGTTCGAACCTCCGATATAACCTAATGCACCTTTATTTTCAGCCCTGAGTAGTGCCTCCCCAAAACAGGTGGTCTGAAACTCAACAGATGAGCAGCAGTTCCCAACCAATAAAGGATATTTGTGTGCGTTTGTAAGCTGGGAAACATGGCTGATAACGAAACTGGGATCAGCCCAACCGCTTGCACTGCAGTGTGCGGTATAATTACCGTACGATACCCCATCACTGACATTTTGCCTGATATTGGTTGAATAATTGCCTCCACCCGGTTCAGGCTGTAAGTATGTATGTGAAGTTAATCCATGTTCAGCATTGAAATAATATTCTGTTCCATAATTTATCTGGCCGTTCGACCATGTAATATGACCGCCATCTGCTCCGGCAACCATAACAACTTCATCCAAAAATGTAGGATCCGGGAATAAATACTGCTCGTATTCCAGGGTTTTATCAATTTGGGGTTGCAATTCATTCAAATTATTTGCTGAAAACCTTCCATAATAACACTCCGGGAAAATATCGCCAGAACCATTATAGGTAAAGTAATAAAGATCGGATACGTGGGAACCGGCAGTACCGTTAAAGGCTGGAACCTGGGCTACATCCCCGACAATCAAAACAAAACTTTGTGGATTTATTCCGGTTGGAGGATTGTTATAAAAATTCATCAGATAATTTTTGATGGAAGTTGTTGTATTTCCAACTTCCGGGTCACTGGTATACGCTTCAACAACGTAGAATCCTTTCTGGGTTTTCCACTCAATAAATGGCTGAAGTGCACCTTCAAACATCGGGTCAGAAACAATGATATAGGTAGGTGGTTCGTCCAGGATCAGTTCTTTGCTACCTGAAGCTTTATAATTGAAGAGTTCTGAGTAAATTCCTTCAAAATAGGGCGAGAACTTACTTCTCTTTTCATTGACGGTTGAACTTTCGTCAGCACCGACAAAATTGATACGGACATCAACTTCATCGTAAACGATCAGTTTGTTTTGAACCGGGTTGTACTGAACCGGGGCAATTTCAACCCTGGCAATCCTGACTCCCCGCATGATCCCAAGATCGACAACCTTTACCAATTCCTGATTGTAGAAAGCATCAACCTGGTAAAGCTGCTGATTGAAAATAAACGGAAGGTCTTCAGGATTATCGATACTCTTTGAAACCGGGGGTTGTGCCGGTATCATATAATTTTCAATACCATGAGATGACAGATCGATTTCCTTGAAATTCTTTGTTATTACCTCATACTCAAATTTAGCATTCAATGGCACTTCGATCAGTTTTTTCATAACCGGAAGTTTTGGCTCTCCCTCCATTATTGAATAACCATATTCAGGAATGGTATAAAGGATAAAATCTCCTTCGTTGGTTTTGACATTGTAGAAATTCAAATCCGAAATTGTATTATCCAGCCGTAAAGCCGAATAGGTATTCTCCTTTATTTTCAATTTGTTGGAACCATTTTCATCGACTTTGATATTTCCTCCAAATGCAGAACCTGCTATAAAAATTATCAACAAAAACAGGGTTTGAAATTTCTGCGGAAAAGTAGTCTTCTTCATTGTTTTTTTATTAAGTTAATAATCTAATTTTTTCAAGCAAATTGCCAGCAAATTTAGTAATAATAAATTACATTACCTAATGCATCAGTGAAGACAAGACACAGAAAGAAAAGGTTGCCTGTTTTTACCAATTAATTTGCCTTAGTAAATTCGGCTACACGCTGGTTCAAATACTTTTTGGAAATTTGTTTTACGGGGTACCAGGCAGCTGCCAGGCCGATCGTAAAAACAATCATAAAAACCGACAGGAAATCAATGATTTTCATCTTGACCGGATAATAGGGAACAACAAAAGCTGCAGGATCGCTGCCCAGACGGATCAGGCCATATTCTATCTGGAGGGTACATAAGATGAAACCCAACATTAATCCAACAATGGCTCCGACAACGGAGATCATCAGCCCCTCGGTTAAAAAAATTCTTTTTATCAACCGGTCGGATGCCCCGAAACTGTAAAGAATATCTATATCTTTTCGTTTGTCGAGGATCAGCATGGATAGTGAACCAACAACATTGAAAGTAGCTATGATCAAAATAAATGAAAGGATCACGAAAATTGCCCACTTTTCCGACCGCATGATCTTATATAACAAAGCCTGCTGCTGAAACCGGTTTTTCACATCGAACTTCTTGCCGGTCAATTCTTCCACTTTTTTCTGAACTGAAGCTGCATCGGCATCTTTGGTCAATCTGAGTTCAATGCCGGTAACTTCATTTTCGTATTCAAGCAACCGACGGGCAAAATCGATCGAAACAATAACATATTTGGAATCGATCTCTTGCTGGACGGAATAAACTGAGGAAATAATAAAAGAGCCTGAATTAAATGATTGGTCCAACGTAGTAAATGAATTCGTTGTTCTCCTGGGAACATAGGCAATAATTGGATTTTCGAAATCATCCAATCTGATACCAAGGTTATAGGCAATCAAATAACCCATTATCCCATAATCAATGTTATTTTGAGTGACATAAAACCCGCCATCAATCAGCATGGTATCAAGCGGATTTTTATTAAAAAATCCATCACTCACTCCCTTTAGGGTCACAATATATTGTTCATTTTTATTTTTAAGTAATGCACTTTCTTCAACCACTTCGGTATAACTGATCACTCCATCCAATTGCCTGATTCTATCGCCAGGGATTTCGTCAGCCTCAAAGGTTTTACCAACCCTGGCAGTAATTAAAATGTCAGGATTAAAGGTGTTGAAAAGCGATTTCACCAAATCTTCAAAACCGTTAAAAACGCTCAACACCACGATCAGTGCCAGGGTTCCGACTGTGACCCCTACCACCGATACGGCCGAAATGATATTAATGATATTGTGTGATTTCTTCGAAACCAGGTACCGTTTGGCAATATAAAGCGGGAAGTTCATTATTTCCAGGCTTTAACGATCAATCCCGTTCCTGTTTTATGCTTTCCTTCAACATCCATCAGGTTTAAGGACAGGACTAAAGGAAAAGTAACCAGATAATAGAATGGCAACAAAATAAAGAACAAACGAGAAAAATTCAGCATTTGAATGGGATATTTCATGGAAAGCCTCCAGGAAATTTTACCGGGGGGGCCGTAACTGAATTTGACCTCTGTCCTGGAAAATCCTGCGGTAGTGAGTTTTTGCCGGATTTCATCGATATTATATCCGTCTCTTACATGTTCATCAATAAACGATGCATCAGAATGATCGTGAACATCAGAACCTCCCTGGTCGGAGGGTGTCGAAATGATCAGCATGGCACCCGGTTTCATCGATTTACAAAGGTTTTCAAAAACCAGAACATCCTCGAGTATATGTTCCATTACATCTACTGACAATACCAGATCATATGTGTTGTGTTCAATAAATTTTGTAAGGTCTGCAACCCGGAAATTGGCATTCCTCCGGTTTATTTGTTTAAAAAACCTGTTGCAGTCTGCAATTTGCTCCTCCTTTACGTCAAGGCCGGTTATTCTCCATTTTTCATTGATGGAGGAAAGGAAATAGGAATATTGCCCAAAACCGGAACCTGCATCAAGAATATTAATGTCATCCCCTTTAATAGCAGCCCATTTTCTAATTTCCTTTTTTACATGCCAGGCACGCAACAACAAGACATCCAGCATTTTGTAAAAAAGTATTCGCAAAAAAGGTCTTTTATTAAAAACCTTGCCAAGGGATCGTTTGATGGGATCGTATTGCATGTTGAACGGGTTTGTTAATCGTTATCCAGCAACTTTTCGATATTTTCTATATAATCCAGCGAATCGTCAATAAAAAAATGCAACTCAGGTATAACCCTGACTTGTTTGCCAATTTTTTGCCCAAGCTTGTACCTGATTTCCCTTGAATGCAATTTAATATTTTCAAACATTTTTATTTTATCGCTAGTGGCAAAGATGCTCAAATAAACCTTTGCAATTGCAAGGTCCTTGGTAA
Organism: Bacteroidales bacterium; assembly: GCA_016933115.1. Lineage (GTDB taxonomy): Bacteria > Bacteroidota > Bacteroidia > Bacteroidales > JAADJA01 > JAADJA01. The sequence continues at coordinate 6,265 of JAFGBL010000243.1, forward strand.
CGTTCACCTTGGTAACGGTAACCATTGAGCCCGGGGTATAAATACTCGCTTCACGCTGAAATATGTCACCGAGGTCCTTTTGCAATAATCTTGATACCTTATGCAGACGAGTTGAATCCATGTTGCAAAAATAGGAGAAACTATTCATATTGGCTGTGATTGATGAAAACATTTCCTGCAATCATCCTGGAATTTTAAAATCAAAACACTGTTCAAAATGGAATATCATCCCAAAACATTGATCAGGTTTTCGTATTTTTGCGATCCTATCAAATAATCATCCTGATGAAAAGTATTTGTGTTTTTTGTGGTTCAAGCTCAGGTAAAAATCCTCTTTACGGAAAAGCGGCCAGGGAATTGGGAAAATTACTGGCAGAAAAATACATTACGCTCGTTTATGGGGGCAGTAATGTTGGTTTGATGGGAGTTTTGGCCGACAGCAATATTCAAAGCGGAGGAATCAATATCGGTATCATGCCCAAAAGCATTGCCGAACTGGAAATTGCACACACCAATCTTACCGAATTAATACTTGTTGACAACATGTTTGACCGTAAGCAAAAAATGGCCGAGTTGTCTGATGGATTTATTGCACTGCCCGGCGGATTTGGCACATTGGATGAGTTGACCGAGGTTTTAACCTACAGCCAGTTAAGGATTTACGACAAACCCATCGGGGTATTGAATACTGATGGATACTTCGATCATTTTCTGAAATTCCTGGATCATACTGTTGAAGAAGGATTCGTGCGGATGGAACACAGGCAGAATATTATTGTTTCAGCAGAGCCGGAAAATTTGATAAAAAAAATGCATTACTATCAGCCTGTTCATATAGGTAAATGGATTGAAGATATTAAGGAAGAGAAACGTATCAATTGAATTGAAAAAACAGACAGACCATGACCGTCACCATCGTCCACATATATGTTAAAACCGAACACCGGGATGAGTTCATTCTAGCAACTGTAGAAAATCATAACAACTCGGTTCGGGAGCCGGGAAACCTAAGGTTCGATGTATTGCAAAATGAAAAGGAACCGGATCATTTTATCCTCTATGAAGCTTACCGTTCGGAAGAAGATGCTGCGAAACACAAGGAAACAGAACACTACCTGAAATGGAAAGAAACAGTTGCCGGTTGGATGGCAAAACCCAGGGAAGGCATTAAACACAGAGTAATCAGCCTGCAATAGCCGAAGTATGATCAATTCCTTTTATTTGGCAAGAATTCCGGATATTCACTTTGGTGCCGGAAAATTCAATCAGATCGGAGAAATCATCAGGACATTCGGCAGGAATATCCTTGTGATTACTGGAAACAGGTCTCTGGAAGAAAATGGTAAATGGGATGTTCTGAAAAGTATTTTAAAAAAGGAGGGTATAAATTTCGATCGCAAAACACTTATAAGCGAACCTGATCCTGAATTCATTGACCAAATAACCGGGGAATATAAAAATAAAAAAGTGGATGTTGTCCTGGCTATTGGCGGTGGCAGTGTAATGGATGCAGGAAAAGCCGTTTCTGCCATGATTCCCATTGGTGATAGAGTTGAAGAATACCTGGAAGGAGTCGGAACAAAATCCCATCCGGGCATAAAATTGCCATTTATCGCAGTCCCTACTACTGCTGGAACAGGAAGTGAAACAACTAAAAATGCTGTGATCAGCAAAGTTGGAGAAAATGGTTTTAAAAAGTCACTCCGCCACGATAACTTTATTCCGGATGTGGCCATTGTCGATCCTGAACTGACCCTGGATTTGCCCAAACACATTACAGCTGCCTGCGGACAGGATGCATTCACCCAGTTGCTTGAATCCTTTGTATCCAGCAAAGCAACACCGTTAACAGACGCTTTGGCACTGAGCGGACTTGAACAAATCAAATATTCGTTATTAACTGCTGCTATTGAAAATCCTAAAGACATCAAAGCCCGCTCAGGGATGGCTTATGCAGCAATGCTTTCGGGAATCACACTTGCCAACGCAGGGCTTGGATTGGTTCATGGATTTGCTTCCTCCATCGGAGGAATGTTTTCAATTCCTCACGGAACGATTTGTGGAACACTCATGGGTGCCTGTACCAGGGCGAATATTGAGCTGTTAAGTGAAAATAAATCCAACGAAAAGGCTTTAAATAAATATGCAAAAGTTGGCAGATTGTTTTTACAGGGAAAAATTGAGTCTGATGCAGATGTTGCAATGGCTTTGGCCGATTTAATTGACAAATGGACAGAAATATTGGAAATCCACCGTTTAAGCGATTTTGGCGTTTCTGATGATTCTTTGAGTCAAATCATTGAATCAACCGGACAAAAAAACAATCCGGTAAAAATTGAAAAATCGATTTTGACCAAAATATTAAAAAGCAGGCTATAGATGATCATAATAGGCATTACGGGCACATTGGGAGCGGGAAAAGGCACCATCGTCGATTTCCTGGTCAGGGAAAAAGGATTTATCCATTTTTCTGTAAGGGAGTTTTTACTGGAAAAGATCAAAAAAAGGCATTTACCTGAAAACAGGGACAGCATGGTCTTCATTGCAAATGACCTGAGAAAAAAAAATTCTCCTTCCTATATTACCGACCAATTGTATGACCGATCCGTGCAACTTGGTAAAAATGCAATTATTGAAAGTATCCGTACGCCGGGCGAGGCAATATCGCTCAGGAAAAAAGGGAAATTTTATCTATTTGCAGTGGATGCCGAACCCCATAAAAGATTCAACAGGATAAAACTTAGAAATTCTCAAACCGACAATATCGATTATGAAACTTTTTTAGCCAACGAGCAGCGCGAAATGGACTCAACTGATCCCCATAAACAAAACCTGAAAAAGTGCATCGAAATGGCGGATTTCTTGTTTGTGAACAATGGGACCATAACAGAACTTCATCAAAAAGTTGCAGAAATTTTAGTTGTTATTGAAAACCGTAATCCGGAAAATTAACCTGAAAATTTGATTGAAAAGTCTTAAAATGTCTGAAGAAAATAAAAAATACGAAAGACCTACCTGGGATGATTACTTTATGGGACTTGCCCATTCAGTATCCAAAAGGGCTACCTGCGACCGCGGAAGAGCCGGTTGTGTAATAGTTAAAGACAAACAAATTCTGGTAACCGGTTATGTGGGTTCCCCGCGCGGGCTGCCGCATTGCGATGATGTCGGCCACCTTATGAAAAAGGTAGTCCATGAAGATGGTACAATAAGCCAGCATTGTGTTCGAACTGTACATGCCGAGCAAAATGCCATAACCCAGGCAGCCCGTCGTGGGATTGCACTGGAAGGATCAACCATCTATGTACGAATGACTCCATGCCGGACCTGCGCCATGCTCATCATCAATTGCGGAATTGAACGGGTAGTTTGTGAGAAAAAATACCATGCCGGAAAAGAATCGGAAGAAATGTTCAAACAAGCCGGGATTCAACTTGATTATATTTCTGAAGACCTTTTGGAATATCCTGACCAATAATTGATTGATTTAACTTTTCCCGATAGATTGTTGAAGAAATGCCTGAATATCAATTAACCCGAAAACGTGAGCAATTGTCAATATGATAACCGCTACGATCACCCACCGGACAAAATTGGCACCCTTTTTCACGGCAAGTCGTGATGCAATATATGCCCCGGCCGCATTTCCAATGGAAAGGATCAAACCATACTTGAAATTGATCTGGTGATGAAAGATAAATACCAATAGAATAATGGGAGACCAAATCAGCACGATCATAACTTTTATTGCATTGGCTTTTACCAGGTCGTAGCCTGCACCCAATACGATGCCTGCAAGCAATGCATATCCGACTCCCATATGTAAAAATCCTCCGTAAACCCCGATGATAAAGAAAAGAACCATTTGTCCGGCATTGACCTTTTTTTCCTGCAATTCCTTTTTCCCTTTAAGCCATCGTTGGGGTTTATACAGGATCACAAACAACATGATCAGCATCACAATGGCAATGGCTTTTTCGATGATCTCCTCATTCAGGTCAACAGCAATCCAGGCTCCTAAAACTGATCCGATAGTTGCCGGAATGGCCAGCCAAAATCCCTTATTATGGTCCAGTACCTTTTGTTGCCTGAAACTTCCCACCGCTGCTATATTCTGAAATAAAATAGCGATACGGTTGGTTCCATTGGCAATATTGGCCGGCAATCCAAGAAACATCAATATGGATAAAGAAATGATCGACCCTCCTCCGGCAAGTGTATTTATAAATCCAACCAGTAATCCCGAAACAATCAATATTACAACTTCAATCCAGTTTATCATGTTCATTTTTTACTTTAATTAGCTTAAATTTCGACATAATTATAACTTAACCAATTCAAGCAGGACTCACTTTTTTACCCAGTAAAACTACCACAAAATAAAGTATCAATATATCAAGCGGGAATAAAATATAAAACGGGACTCCATAAGCTGCCGGCAGGGTTCCAAACAAAGTACCAACCACGCCAACAACAAAGGCATAAGGTAATTGGGTTCTTACATGTTCGATATGATTACACGAACTGGCCAGTGAGCTTAAAACCGTTGTATCGGATATGGGCGAGCAGTGGTCTCCAAAAACGGCTCCTGCCAGGATAGAGGAGACAACATTATTGAAGATGGCCATTGAGGCATTGTAATCCAGCCCGTGTTGTTGTGAAACCATCCACGAAACGGGTAAAATTAGCGGATATAAAATGGCCATGGTTCCCCAGGACGAACCGGTTGAGAATGCGATGAGTGCTGCCAATACAAAAGTAATGGCTGGGAGCAGATATGCACTTAAATGCATACCCGTGAGAACCTGTGCTAAAAAATCAGCGGTATGCATATAGTTGGTAATCAACGCCAACGACCAGGCCAAAATCAAGATCAATACCGCTGGAAGCATTGCAGCAAAACCTTCAATCAAAAACTCTATACTTTTTCTGATGTTGAATATTCGTTGCGAAACCGTAAGTATTACGGCCACCAGGGTTCCTCCGAAAGATGCCCAAAGCAAGGCTTTGTAGGAATCAGAATCACCGATGATTTCCGTTATTTTTGAAAAATAAGAAATAGCAGAATTATCCCAAACTTCCTGATCCCATCCTGTGATAATTAATCCGGCAAATGTCCCGAAAACAACAATGATCACCGGGGTAACAGCATTGTACCAACGGGGTTTGGAATAATTGTCATCCGATTCAAATACAGAAGGATGCAATGATTTTGTGTTTTCATCGGAAATTCCGAGCCGGGCATTACGTTCGGCTTTCAACATTGGACCGAAATCGCGGCCTTTAATGATAATTATTAAAACAAATGCAAGGGTCAGTATCGGGTAGAACCTGGTAGTTAGTGAGCGCATAAAAATCATATAGGCACTTTCGTCAAGCCCAATCGCGTTGATTCCCTCTTGAATATAGGCCAGTTCGATACCAATCCAGGTTGTGGTAAATGCCAGTGCAGCCACCGGGGCAGCCGTCGAATCGACGATATAACTCAATTTTTCCCTCGATATTTTCAACCTGTCTGCTACCGGTCGCATCGTATTTCCCACGATCAATGTATTGGCATAGTCATCAAAAAAAATGGCCAACCCCAATAACCATGTCACAAACTGGCCTGATTTGGGCCCAATGGCAAATTTCGATAAATAATTTACCACACCTTTCATTCCTCCGTTACGCGAGATCAGCGTAACCATGGCTCCAATCATCAGTGAAAAAACGATAATGGACAGATGACCCGTATCATTGAGCGATTCGAGGATGTAAACATCAATCACAGCGAACAATCCGTAAAAAAAAGCACCGATAAAATGATACCCCTGAAAATAGGAAATGGTGACCGAACCAAAGACCAGGCCGACGATCAAGGCTGTAAATACTTCACGGAACATCAACGCCATCAATATTGCAATTAAGGGAGGAAGGATGGACATCCAAAGGGGTATTGGGGTTACATTTTTTGAAAATGATCGTCCATCGATGGAAATTATCATCTCCTCTTTTGAACTGAAAGTATGTGTGATTGTAAATGTACCATTCTGAAAAAGGGCAATAAAAACGGAATCATTAATAGTTAAAGGTATTTCCCGAAATCCAACCTCTTCATGGTTTTTGCAAGTGATCTGAATTTCGGCAGGAACATTTTGGATGATTACTTTTTGAAACCTGACGTCAAATATACATTCGGCTAATTCATCATCCTGACCCTGAAGTGAATGAAAAGATAAAAAAAAGGCGATCGAAATAAAAAAAACGTATTTCAGTAAAAATTTCACCAAAAATAATTTTGGTAAAAATAAGGAAGATTTTAAACTGTTCTATTTGCAGAAGATATAAATTACTCACCGTAGGTTGACCCGGCTAAAACCGGGTCGAGAGTTTAACCTCGAAAAAATTTAAAAATTATCGGGTTAATTCCTGAACAGCCTCATGATGTCATTTCCATTTGCGAAAACCAGCAAACCCAGTAAAATGATCATTCCTGCAATCTGGGCATATTCCATAAACTTATCGCTGGGCTTGCGACGGGTGATCATTTCATAAAGCAGAAACATCACATGACCGCCGTCAAGAGCCGGAATAGGCAATACATTCAAAATAGCCAGCATGATGGACAAAAAAGCCGTTAAAGTCCAGAAACTCTGCCAATCCCAAGTTGATGGGAAAATACTGCCAATCATGATGAATCCGCCAACCGACTCGTAAGCTTTCAGGTCGGGATCAAAGAAAAGTTTCAATTGCTTCAGGTAATTTCCGACACCCTTATAGGCTTTGACGATTCCTGCAGGGACAGCCCGGGCAATGGAATAATCCACCTTCTTCATTTCAAAATAATGATCCAGAGATTTCGGATAAATTCCCAGTTTGCCTTCCTCTGGTACTGTCACATTCACCAAAAGCGTGTCACTCCCACGAACCACTTTCACATTGATATTTTCATTTTTATGCTTCTGGAGCTCTGTGAAAAAGTCATAGAAATAAGGCGTGGCTTTATCGTTGATGGCAATCAGTTTGTCATCAATTTGGAAACCAGCCTGTTCAGCTGCGGAATTATTAACGAATTTACCTGCTTCAAAAGGGAAGCGGAATGAAATGTAATCGGGTGAGCGATGTTTGATCAGCTTGGCAATGTGGCCTTCCGGAATTTCCACATCTACAACCTTGCCGTTCCGTTCAACCTGTATCGATTTTGCTTCGTCAAGAATTATTTTTTCGGGTATCCGTGCGAAATTGTCAATATACTCATGATCAACCGAAAGAATTTTGTCGCCATCACGCAGGCCGGCTTCCTGGGCCAATGAATCTACCTGAATTCCATATTTGACCTGTGAAGTAGGTAAGTATTCCTCTCCCCATAAGGTAAGCATGAAAATATATATCAATACTGCCAGAATGATATTCATAGTGACCCCTCCAAGCATGATGATCAATCGCTGCCAGGAAGGTTTGCTGCGGAACTCCCAGGGCTGGGGCGGTTGCTTCATTTGCTCCTTGTCCATTGACTCATCGATCATACCTGATATCTTGACATATCCACCAAGTGGAAGCCAGCCGATACCATATTCGGTATCTTTAAACTTAAACTTAAAGATGCTAAACCACGGATTAAAAAACAGGTAAAATTTTTCGACCCTTGTTTTGAAAATTTTGGCTGCAATAAAATGTCCAAACTCATGAATTACAACAAGAATGGAGAGACTTAGAAGCAGCTGAAGTATTTTAATTAAAATCTCCATGCAGTGATATATATATATAAAAGTAAATTAACGATCTTAGTAAACAATTTTTTTTGTTATTTGTCCATTTGCCCGATCAAAAAATGAGCCAACTCTCTTGTTTCTACATCTGTTGACAAATAGTCATTGATGCCAGGGTTTTCATTATATTCGACCCTTTCCATACATTTTTCGATCACATCCGGCATATCAAGGAACTTTATTTGATTTTGCAAAAATGCCTGTACCGCAATTTCGTTCGCTGCGTTCAGGATACAAGGCATGTTACCTCCCTGCTCCATGGCTTTAAAAGCGAGTGCAAGATTACGAAATTTTTTAACATCCGGGGCCTCAAAAGTCAATTCAGGATAATCGAGAAACGAAAACCTTTTGAAATCTGCTTGCATTCTTTCCGGATAACCAAGAGCATATTGAATGGGAATGCGCATGTCGGGAAGGCTCATTTGTGCTTTTATCGAACCATCATAAAACTGAACCAGGGAATGGATAATGGATTGCGGATGGATCACTACTTCAATCTGATCTGATGTCAATCCGAACAACCATTTTGCCTCTATCACTTCCAGCCCTTTATTGATCAATGAAGCCGAATCAATAGTAATTTTGTTGCCCATGTTCCAGTTGGGATGGTTTAATGCATCTTCCCTGCTCACGTTTTTTAAGTCATCCAAGGATAGATTTCTAAACGGGCCACCTGAAGCCGTTAAAATTATTTTTTCAACTGTTTGAATATCTTCTCCTGCCAGGCATTGAAAAATCGCCGAATGCTCCGAATCAACTGGGATGATGGAAGCCTTGCTGTCCTTCAAGTGTTTTTTGATCAGGTCTCCAGCCACAACGAGCGATTCCTTATTCGCCAGGGCGATATTTTTATTGGCCTTAATCGCGTTGATGGTCGGCATTAATCCGGCAAATCCGACAAGCGCGATTAAAACAGTATCAATGCTTACCATTTCAACCACCTGAGCAATGGATTCATCACCGGTATAAACTTTTATATCATGACCCTCCAGTGCTTCTTTAACCTGTGTATAATACTTGTCATGGTTGATGACCACCACGCTGGGTTTGAAATGAATGGCCTGCCGGATCAACAATTCGGCATTTTTCTGAGCGGTGAGCACTTCCACTTCAAAATGGTCAGGATGCTTTTCGATGACATTAAGCGCCTGTGTACCGATGGAACCGGTTGAACCCAATATGGCAATTCGTCTTTTCAAAATAGGGAATTCATTTAGAAAGCAAAGTAATCCCGAGGATTGACGGGTGTTCCGTTATACCAAAGCTCAAAATGCAAATGGGGTCCGGAGGATAATTCACCAGATTCCCCAACTATTGCAATCGGTTCGCCTGCCCTGACAAAATTTCCCTGCTGCTTAAGCAAAACAGAATTGTGTTTATAAACCGACATAAAATTTCCCTGATGTTGTATCCCGATAACATAGCCTGTCTCCACAGTCCAGTTGGAAAATATTACAGTCCCGTCCAGAACCGATTTGACAGCTTCATTTTCCTTGGATACGATATCAATTCCGTAGTGCTTCTGGGAAATATCAAACTCTGCAGTAACAATGCCTTTTAACGGTATAAAAAAGTTTGAACCGATCAGCGGTAGGGCAGGAGCATACAATTCCTCGCTTTCGTTGTAATACAGGTTAAATGATGTTTCGCTATCGTATTCTTTTCTTAAAAGCGAATCTTCCTCCGATCGGGTGTATTTTATTTTTTCATGAGGTATTTCAGATGTTATCTGACTGGTTGAATCAAACTCCATCTCTTTTCCCTCAATAATGTTTTTGATGTTATTGAAATATAAATCCTTTTGGTGCATCACCCTTTCAATGGAATCCGTGAGCTTCTCCAGTTCCCTTACATGTTCCATTAAAGCAACATCGGTATAACCCGGAATATATTCCCTGAGCGGCGTGAAAGCAATTAAAAATGTGGTTCCGACAATCAACAGGATGATGAGTGTTCCACCGGCGACAAACACATTGAGACGCGACAACCTGAATGAAAATTTTTCTTCGTACGTATCCTCATTGCTAATGACCAGGCGGTATTTATTCCGCATTTTGTGAATCCACTTTTTCTTTTTCTTCCTGTTCCCGGTTTCAGGCATTGCCATATCAATTTGAGGCTGCAAAGATACCTGATTTTGAATTACAAATATCAAGTTATATATGCCTAAGATTTGACTATTTTTGACCCATTATTCGATAATTATCAGGGCAAGTGTGACAAAATAAAATATTTTTGCAAAAAATTAGTTAAATAGGAGAATCCGGGCTTACAAACTGCTGTAAAATCTTCAAATTTGATCAATTATAGAATTAAATATATCAAATACGCGTTTTTCTTATTATCGGCACTTTTGATCACCGTTTCCTGCTCAACCAAGAAAAACACCTTCACCAGGAGGGTTTTCCATAACCTTACCGGCCATTACAATATGTTTTGGAATGGCCGTGAAAGCTACCGCGAAGGAGTAGCCCAATTGGAAAATACTGCTAAAGACAATTACAATAAAATTTTACCGGTATTTAACTATGGTACCGAAGCTGAAGCCCAGGCTTTGAACCCATACATGGATGTTGCGATCGAAAAAGCCTCTATCAATATTCAGCGGCACTCCATGTATTTTAACCGGAAAGAACAAGTGAGATGGATTGATGATAGTTATATGCTGATCGGGTTTGGTTATTTTTACAAACAAGAATACAACAAAGCCAGGCGGACTTTTGAATTTGTCAGCAATGAATACAAATACAACGACATCAAATACGAGGCAATGCTATGGATGGCCAATTCATATAACCAACTAAAGCAATTTAAACGGGCGCAATCGGTTCTGGATAACCTGAAAAATGAAATGGATAAAAATCCTAAGGCGCCTGATAAGGTTAAAAGCATGTTCCCGCTTGTAAAGGCGGATATGTTTATCCTGCAAGAAAAGTATAGCCAGGCGATTGAACCATTGATAGATGCCCTTTACCTCAGGCAGAAAAAGGACCTTGATGTGAGGGTACGATTTATTTTAGGCCAGATTTATCAACACGAGGGTGAACTTTATAAAGCTACTTCCTATTACAGGCAGGTGATCAAAAAAAATCCTCCGTATGAAATGGCTTTCAATGCAGCCATCAACCTTGCCCGTAGTTACGATACCCGGTACGGTGAGGATAGCAAAGAAATCAGCAAGAACCTGGAAAAAATGCTCAAAGAAGATAAAAATATAGAGTACCAGGATCAAATTTATTATGCTCTTGCCGAGGTAGCTTTTAAAGATGGAAACGATACACTGGCAATTGATTACCTGAGGCTGTCAGTAGCCAGATCGGTTTCCAATAATTATCAAAAAGCAACCTCTGCCCTGAAACTTGGAGACATCTATTTCAAAATCCCCGAGTATGAGCTTTCCCAGGCATATTATGATACAGCGGTACAGGTTTTACCCACGGACTATCCCAATTATGAGGACATCGTTGCACGGACGACTCATTTAACAGAACTTGTTCAAAATCTGGTGGTGATAAATACACAGGATAGTGTAAGAAGGTTGGCAGCTATGCCGGAGGAGGAACGAAATGCAATCATTGATAAAATCATTGAGGATTATGAAGCCGAAGAAAAGAGAAAACAGGAAGAAGCTGCCCTCATGGCTTTGAACCAGAATACAATGGATCCTAACCAGGGTCAGAACAATTTTAGCAGACCCTCCAGCGGTGATTGGTATTTTTATAACCCGGCAGCCATTAGTTATGGTTTTTCCGAATTTAAGAAAAGATGGGGGAATCGTAAACTGGAGGACAATTGGTTCCTATCAAATAAAAAGGTCATAGAATTACCCACCGGTGAAGAAGAGCTGGCTGCCCTGGCCGATAGCCTGGGTTTACCTAACGACAGTATTGCCTTATTGGCAGCCAATCCACGCAACAGGGAGTATTACCTCCGGGATATTCCTCTTACGGAAGAGCAAATGGAAATTTCGGATAGCCTGATCGTCGAGGCTTATTATAATCTGGGATTTATTTACAAAGACAAACTGGATAATCCTGAAAAGTCGGCCACATCTTTTGAAACACTGATAGAAAGATACCCTGACAATAAATACCTGTTACAATTATACTACCAGCTATACAGGCTTTATACCGATTTAAGCAATTTAGACCAGGCAGAATACTATAAATCTCTTTTAGTATCCAAATTCCCTGACAGCGATTATGCCAAAATTTTACTCGATCCCAATTATTACAAGGAACTTGAGGCGCAAAAGAACCTGGCCGTAAATCTATATAATGAAACTTACGAACATTATGAATCGGGGCATTATTATACTGTTTACAGCAACAGTTCCCGGGCTTTGAATGAATTTGCCGAGCCACAGGAAATCCTTGCCAAATTTGAATATCTCCGGGCTTTGTCGCTGGGCAAACTGGAAGTCACCGATTCGTTAAAAGTAGCGCTTGAAAAACTGGTCGAAAAATACCCGGATAGTGATGTAGTTCCATTGGCTCAGAATATTCTGGATTATCTGAGGGATCCCAGTGATACTGCCCGCATAAAGAAAGAACCGGAAGTCCAGTACGATATTTCAATTTACGAGTTCAACCCAAACAGCAAACAAATTTTTGCAATGGTAGTAAAAGACGAAAATGTCAACATCAATGCACTGAAAGTGAGGATTTCGGACTTCAATACTAAATTTTACAGCCTGGAGAATCTTTCTATAACCAGCATTTTACTGGATGCCAATACCCATTTTGTCATGGTAGGTAATTTTATAGAGATCGACAGGGCAATGACCTATTATAATAACATCATGTCGAATGATTATGTGTTTGCAAACCTGGACAAGGATCAATACAACGGATTTGTCATTGCCCAGGAAAATTACCCGGTGTTTTACAGGGATAAGGATGTAAACAAGTATCTGGCATTTTTCAAACAAAACTATGTCAAACAACAGTAATATTAATACCTTTATGTTTTCTAAAAAAGAAAAAAATATGGCAAAGAATAATTTTACGGAGTCAAAACCCAATACAATAGTATCCGGAACCCATATCAACGGTGAAGTGAAAGCTGAAGGCGACTTCAGGATTGACGGCACCTTGAAAGGATCCATAAACTGTAAAGGGAAAATCGTAATCGGTCAATCGGGAAGTGTTGAAGGTGAAATTATCTGCCAGAATGCTGATTTTTCCGGGAATATTAAAGCACAGGTAACTGTTGAACAACTTTTAACCCTGAAAGCAACAGCCCAACTTCATGGCGATGTTACAACCGGGAAATTATCCATAGAACCAGGGGCTAAGTTTACCGGATCATGCAATATGGAAGGTGGTTCAGTAATTAAACCTAATCCGCCAAAACCCAATGAATCAAAAGGACCGGAGGAAAAACAACTTAAATAATTATGCTAAATACTCTGGCATTGCCATGCAAATGCTGGTCATTATCTTGCTGGGTATTTGGGGGGGTGTTAAACTAGATGAATGGCTGAATTTAAAATTTCCTGTGTTTACGGTATTATTATCTTTTCTCTCAGTGGCTGCAGCAATTTATTCGGTCATTAGGGAATTTCTCAAAAAAAAATAAACATGCAGTTCAAATTTTACCGATTCCTGAAAAAATTAATTATTTATACGGTACTCCTTGCCATTATCGGATTTATTATAGCCCGATTGATTCCTGGGGAATTTATTACACCTACCCTGCCTTACCTGTATTTGTTTTTCCTTTCCGTAACCATAATCGTTCATTACATCCTTTTGAAAGTTTCTGAAAAAAGGACGAACAGTTTTATCAATTACTTTATGCTGCTTACGTTTGGCAAATTGATTTTTTTTCTTTCCATCATTATCACTTATTCACTGATTTATAGAAGTGATGCCATTCCTTTTATCATTACCTTTTTCATTCTGTACGTATTTTATACCGTATTTGAAGTTGTGTTGAGTTTATCGCACACAACAGGGAATTCAAGGTAAATGGAATCAGCTTAATGAGGAGGATTTATATTCTTCGAATACTTTAACAACTCAATCATATGTATCTCAAGGTCCGTCAGAAAGCCACCTATAAATTTATTGTCTGATATTTTGATTTCATAAGCAGCAAGGATTTTGGGGATTTTCTTGATTTCGCCGATCAGCCCTGAACCAAGCACAGGCGAGAAATGCCCGCTGACCAATAAAAAATAATCCAAAGTCTTGAAAGTGGGAAAAAGCTTCCCTTCAGTAACTGAATTTGAAACCAGGTAATAAGTTACGAGAGAATTTGAATCTTCGAAATGATAAATCGGAAAATTTAGTATTTCTTCTGATTTTTCATTGAAAACCGGTAAATCCTTAATTCTTTCAAGGTTTAACTTAAGATGATGATTCAGATTGTATGCCACCCAATATTCTCTTTTATGGCATGAAATGCCGGTAAAAAAATTGTCTTCACTGAAATCGAGCCTAATGTTTATTTTTTTTGCCATAAAAAGTTTGGAAAAAGGAATTTCAAAATTAATAAATCTATCAAGGGGGATTAAAATGAAAGCGAAAATACCGGTGAAAAACTCCGAGGTTTTATTGAATCCTGTCTTCGTCCATTAATTTTTCAATGGCTTTACCGGCAGCAATCTGTTCCGCACCTTTGATGGAATAGTCTGTACCGCTGGAATAAATATCTTCCTGAATGACGATGTCAACAACATATTGTTTTCCGTAGCCATTACCAATTTCATTTACTACTTTAAATTCAATTGGAATTTTTTCTCTTTGCGACCATTCAATCAACTGGCTTTTGTAATTCGTATCTTCGTTTTCGATTTTATCGATATCCATATGAACTTCAATTACCCTGTTGATCAGTATCTTTTTCGTGAATTTATATCCTTTATCGAGGTATAAAGCTCCAACGAATGCTTCGAAAGCATCACCGTGCAGAGACTTGCTATGACTGCTACAGAACATTTCAGACTTGATCAGTTTATCAAATCCCAGTTTTTTGGAAAGCTTATTTAATTGGGACCTGCTCACAATTCGGGCCCGCATTTCCGTAAGGAAGCCCTCTTCTTTGTAAGGAAATTTTTTGAACAGGTAGTCGGCGATAACAGAACTTAAAACGGCATCTCCCAGGTATTCGAGGCGTTCATTGCTCATCTTCAACCCGTTAACGACCTCTTTTGCAACTGACTTATGCCTGAAGGCAAGTTGATATAAATGAATATTAGCAGGATAATAACCGAAAATATTCTTTACTGCAACAGTAAGTTTTTTATTGGAAGAAAATAAAACAGAAAAAGGAAAAAACAGATTCAAAACAATTGATTAATCCTTAAATTTTTTTAAAATAATAGTAGCATTATGCCCGCCAAAGCCAAATGTATTACTTAATGCATAATTGATTTCCTGGCTCTTCCCCTTGTTAAAAGTAAAATCGAGCTTATTATCAATTTCCGGATCATCCGTAAAGTGATTTATGGTAGGCGGTACAAAACTGTTGTTCATAGCCAGTATTGTAGCAATGGTTTCTACAGCACCGGCAGCACCCAATAAATGTCCTGTCATGGACTTGGTGGAATTGATACTGATTTGATAAGCAAATTCGCCGAACAAGCCAACAATGGCCTTGGGTTCAGCAATATCTCCAACCGGAGTTGAAGTGCCATGGGTATTGATGTGATCAATCTCCCGGGGTGAAATGCCGGCATCCTGCAGAGCAAATTCCATTGATTTCATAGCACCATATCCATCGGGATGAGGAGCAGTCATATGGTAGGCATCAGCCGTTAATCCGCATCCAGCAACTTCTGCATAGATTTTTGCTCCACGTCTTTTGGCATGTTCATACTCCTCAAAAATCAGGGCACCTCCACCCTCGCCGAGAACAAATCCATCACGATCCTTATCAAAAGGACGGGATGCGGTTAAAGGATCATCATTACGGGTAGATATCGCATGCATGGAATTAAAACCACCAATACCACTGGGGGTAATAGCTGCTTCAGAACCTCCGGCGATAAAAACATCAGCTTTACCCAACCGGATATAATTGAAGGCATCGATAAGGGCGTTGGCAGAAGAAGCACAAGCAGAAACAGTAGCAAAATTAGGCCCCCTGAATCCAAATTTAATTGAAATATTCCCAGAGGCAATATCGGCAATCATTTTTGGAATAAAGAAGGGGTTGAATCTTGGTGTTCCATCGCCTTTGACAAATTCGCCTACTTCTTTTTCAAAAGTATCCAATCCACCGATACCGGAAGCCCAAATCACCCCGGCCCTGTCCAAATCTATTTTTTCCAGGTTCAAACCGGAATCTGCTACAGCCTGGTCAGCCGCAACCATACCGTATTGGGCATAAGCATCATATTTACGCACCTCTTTGCGGTCAAAATGATTCATCGGATCAAAACCTTTTAGCTCGCAAGCAAACTGGGTTTTAAATCTTGAAGCATCAAAATGCGTAATATTATTTGCGCCACTAACACCATTTTTCAAACTTTCCCAGTATTCCTGGATGTTGTTTCCAATCGGTGTTAATGCACCCAATCCGGTGACAACTACCCGTTTCAGATCCATTATTTAAATGGGGGATTTAATTTGTATTTTCTTCAATATACTTAATAGCTTCACCAACGGTAGCTATTTTTTCAGCCTGATCATCAGGAATGGCGATGTTGAATTCTTTTTCAAATTCCATGATTAATTCCACAGTATCAAGAGAATCTGCGCCTAAATCATTTGTGAAACTTGCTTCCGGTGTAACTTCGTTTTCGTCTACACCCAACTTATCAACGATGATTGATTTTACTTTATTTGCAATATCAGACATATCTTTTTATTTTATGGTTTGACCGCGCAAAGAAATGAATTTTATCAAAATTAAGCAAATTTTTTAATTCGATATGAAATATTTACCTCTTATTTGTTATTACTATTAATAAATGAAATACCCGTCAATTCGAATCCAAAATTTCAAATCTCTTTGTTATTCTGTTTGAAAAAAATTTCTTTATTTTAAAGGGTTGTAAATTTGATGCTGAATTGTTATAATTGAAACAATAATGAACAGGATGAAAAGAATTGCCATTTTTGCATCTGGTAGCGGAACCAATGCACAGCGTATTGCAGAGTATTTTAATGATAATCCGGTTGTGGAAATCACCAGAATTTATTGCAATAACCCACATGCGTTTGTTTTGGCCAGGGCAAAAAAACTGAACATACCCTCTCTTGTTTTCGACCGTAAATCCTTTTATGAATCGGAATCTGTTATCAACAGTTTATTGAAAGATCAAACCGACCTGATCGTTCTGGCAGGATTTCTATGGCTGGTACCATTGAATATTTTAAGAAAATTCCATAACCGGATCATCAACATTCATCCGGCATTGCTGCCTGAGTATGGTGGTAAAGGTATGTATGGGATGCACGTACATGAAACTGTTTTAAATGCCGGTGATAAAGAATCGGGAATAAGTATACATTATGTGAATGAAAGGTATGACGAAGGTAAATTAATTTTTCAGGCAAAATGCAGCGTGGATGAAAATGAAACTCCCGAGTCGCTTGCCGGCAAAATACATCAACTTGAATATGAGCACTACCCCCGCATCATTGAAAAAATACTCATTGAAATGTAATTGATTTCATTCAATTCATTTACTCGAAAGATAAATTTTATAATGATTATCCCTGACCACTTCATCAAAAGGCTTCCTGATCTTATTCCTGATTTTATAACCTTCCGGGGCATATCCAACCGAAATAATCAAGCCAATCCTTTTCGACCCAGGAATAGCCAAAAGCTTTTTAATCGCAGTTTCATTAAACCAGCCCAGCATACAGGTACCCAGTCCATCCTCGGTGGCTTGCAAACAAAAATGCACGGATGCTATGCCAATATCGATCAAGGGGAACTCCCGGTTCTTGATGAAGCCACCCAATCTTGTAATTACTCTTGGCTTCTCTATCACAATCACAACCAGGGCTGAAGCCTCCACCACGAATTTATTGAGGGGTAATATTTTGTTGAAAGTATGACTTGCGACCTTATCGCGCAGGCCGGGCTGATCTACAATAATAAATGTCCAGGGTTGTGAATTGCTGGCCGATGGGGCCAGCCGGGCAGCCTCACAACATCGGTACAACTTCTCCCTGCTGACAGGAGTGCCTGAATATTTTCGTACACTTTGTCTTTGAATTACTAAATCAAGAAAATTCAATTTACAAAAATTTTAGGAGGCTAAAATAAGATTTCGGGATTAAACGGAAGGAACTTTTAACATTTATTCTTTTTCAATTTTCCGGTTGTAGAGCAACCTGGCAGCATATCCAAAGATTAAAACAACGAGAATCACGATAATCCCCTGCAAGAATAAATTGTTACTAAAAAAAATTTGTGAAGTTTGCTCTTTTGCTAAAACCAAACCATTGCTTTCTGCTTCAGTTGACAAACCGGGCAGTATTGTCATAATAAAAATTGCGAGACCAATAGTTCTATACAAAACATTCATATTTACATAACTAAATATTATGAATATTATTGCACTCATTTTTAGATATTAGTAAATGGATTACTTGAGATTGGAAATATAAATCAGGTTATGATCCAATGTGGATTATTTTTTTCTGATCATCATAATTCCATCGCGAAGGGGGAGCAGGATATTTTCAACACGATCATCGTTTTGGACAAAGTTATTTAACCTGTTAATTCCTTCTGTTTCCTTATCATGCTTTTTACCAGGTTCCGTTACTTTTCCATCCCAAAGGGCATTGTCAACCAAAATCAAACCACCAGGCTTAACCTTATTAAAAACCAATTGGTAATAATCAAGGTAATTTTCTTTATTCGCATCAATAAAGACCAAATCGAAAACATCTGTCAAAACAGGAATGATATCCAGGGCATCACCGAAATATTGCACTATTTTTTTCTCCACGCCGGATTGTCTGAAATATTTTCCAGAAATGGGTTCCAATTCTGGATTGATCTCAATGGTGATGATTTTCCCGGTATCACTTAGTCCGTTTGCCAGGCAAATGGCCGAATAGCCGGTAAAAGTTCCTATTTCAAGGATGCTTTCGGGCTTCAGCAGGTTACTGATCATTTCGAGGAATTTCCCTTGAACATGCCCCGAGAGCATTCGGGGATAAACAAGTTTCAGGTGTGTCTCCCTGTTCAGTCGTTGAAGAAGGTCACTTTCAGGAGACGTGTGATCCTCTATATATTTTTCAATGGATTTACTGTACATAAAATATTAAGGTATTATGAACCTGATTCTTTATTGTTTTATAATCTTTTTTTGGACTTCAGGTTTTATTAATAACAAATCAACAAACTAACTGAATCTGAAGTTCAATTCAAATACTTTTGTAAAATTACTATTAATTCAGGATGTTAAAAATGAAGATCACAAAACCAACATTCGTCATTGATGCAAGTATATGCAAAAATAATATCCATCGAATGGCAAAAAAAGCCCAAAATAATAAAGTTCATTTCAGGCCACACTTCAAAACCCATCAATCGGCTGAAATTGCCGGGTGGTTTCGAAATGAAGGAGTGGGCACCATAACGGTTTCATCCCTGGAAATGGCTAAATACTTTGCCTGTTACGGCTGGAAGGATATCCTGGTAGCTTTTCCTGTTAATATCCTGGAGATTGAATCCATTAATCAACTTGCCCTTGAAATCAAATTAAGTCTTACGGTTGAATCTGACAATTCTGTACTGACGCTGTTGAGCGGATTGAAACACGGCGTAGACTTATACATTAAAATCGATACAGGGTACCATCGAACAGGAATTGACTATAGCAACTTCAACGAAATTGAAAAAATTCTCCGACTGATCAAACAAACAAAAAAACTTGAATTTATCGGCTTTCTGGCCCATTCAGGGCACACATACCAATCGAAAAATGTGGATGAGATTCAAAGCATTTATCAGGATACCGTAGTTAAATTGAATCAATTGAAATTAAAATTCAAAAACGAATTCCCCGGTTTGATCCTTTCCGTCGGAGATACACCTTCCTGCAGCATTATTGAAAATTTTGACGGTGTGGATGAAATCAGGCCGGGAAATTTTGTTTTTTTTGATGTCATGCAATATCAACTGGGCTCATGCGATTTTAATGATATCGGAGTATCGGTTGTTTGTCCGGTGGTGGCTAAACATGCTGAGAGAAATGAAATCGTTATTTATGGCGGAGCTGTACATCTGTCCAGGGAAAATCTGATTTCTAAAAACGGACAGGATTATTTTGGGTTAGTTTCACTGTTTAAAGGGGATAAATGGACCAAACCGTTAACGGATACTTATGTAAAATCACTATCTCAGGAACATGGAATAATCAAAACCACAGAAAAGGTTTTCAGCACGATTGAAATCGGTTCATTGCTTGCTGTAATACCGGTTCACTCGTGCCTTGCAGCTGATTTGGCCCGGGATTACAAATCTCTCACTGGTAGTGTAATTCACAAATTCAAATGTTAAAGCATTTGCCAAATCGAATTAATGGTTTTTGAATATTAAAAACTCTATTTTTGCAAGCAAAAATTTAAAAATGGTCAAGTCTGGAAATTTTAATGTATTTTATCTTTTTCTTTTTGTCATCATTCTTGTCGTTTCAATATCCTGTACCCGGAGTAATGCAGGGCATCATTTTAAAAACGGAAATGCCAATTACAACCTGAAGGATTATGTAGGTGCAATCAGAGATCTTGACATGGCCATCGAACTTAACCCCCAATATACCGAAGCTTACTATGTAAGAGCTTTGTGCAACAGCAAACTTAATAATTATCCAAAAGCACTGAATGATTTCAATAAGGTGATAGAACTGGATCCGGAATTTAAAGATGCTTATATCAACCGGGCTTATTATGTAAAAGAAAAAACAGGAGATTACCTTGGGGCCATCGATGATTGCAATAAATTTATTGAATTAAATTCTGATAATAATAATTCATTTGCATATAACAACAGGGGCTTTGCCAAATTTATGTTAAACGACACTATCGGTGCAATGGATGATATTCAAATGTCACTTAGCCTCAACCCTGAAAATTCATATGCATTCAAAAACAGGGCATTAATTTATATTGCACTGGACAGCATATCAAAAGCCTGCGAAGACCTGAATAAAGCCGAACTGCTGGGATATAGCAAGGATTATGACCAGGAAGCTATAAAATTAATTGCAGAATACTGCCAAAGTAATTGATGTTCAATTAAAACTGAAAACCCTACTGCTTAATCTGTTTACGCAAAATGATCCTGAAAGTAGTACCTTTATTTATCACTGAGGATTTGACAAATATTTTTCCACGGTGGTAATCCCTGACAATTCTTTGAGCCAGAGACAACCCCAGCCCCCAACCGCGCTTTTTGCTGGTATACCCTGGATTGAAAATGGTCTTGAATTTTGATTTGGGAATGCCTTTTCCATCATCCGAAAGATCGATGATCACGAGGTTTTCCTCCTCAAATACATCGACCTCAATGTTGCCGTCGCCTCCAATGGCATCAATAGCATTTTTGCAAAGGTTTTCAATTACCCACTCGAACAGGTGCAGGTTGACCGGAGCCATGATCACCTTATCCATGGATTGTTTGATATTGTAATTGACCTTTTGAGAAGCCCTTGATCTTATATAATTAACTGTTTCATAAACGATTTTTACGATATTTTCATTTTTAAGCCTGGGTTCAGCCCCGATTTTGGAAAACCTGTCGGTAATTTTTTGCAATCGTTCAACGTCTTTATTCAATTCTTCAATAGTTTCTGCAGGCTGGCCCTCCATCCGTAAGAGTTCAATCCAGGCAATCATGGACGATAGTGGTGTCCCTAATTGATGGGCCGTTTCTTTAGCCAATCCTACCCAAACCTGATTTTGCTCCGATTTTCTGGCCGAACTAAATAATACGTAAGATAAAAACAAGAACACTCCAATCACCCCCAACTGAAAATAGGGAAAAAACATGAGGCGGGTCAGAAGATCGGAATTTTTATAAAAAATATACCTTTTCCCCTGATCGGCTAATTCAATTTCAATAGGATCATTGTCGCTGGCCATCTGCTCAAGGGTTTTCATAATAATAACAGAATCCCCGGCTTTTTCAGGGTCCAGCAAGCCGTATTCTATCACTTTTGTTTTTGTACTGTCGGTAATGATCACAGGAACAGAGGCAGCGTTGATGACCACTTCAGAGAAAAAGGATTCGATCAGGTCGTCAATTACTACACGCAGTTCAGTGAAAAGTTTTGAATCCTTATAAAACAAATAGTCAAATTGACTTTGGTCATAAACGATTTTCACCGGCGGGTAAGCCATGAACTCCGATCGTAAATCACCCTTGAGCATTGGAACCGTATCGGGGTCAAATTCAACATTCTTGGTGATCTTGATCCGGCCATGGCTGTCAGTTAAAATAACCGGAATTGTAATATTTTCTGAAAAAAATTTCTGGAAAAAACTGAGCGCTTCCGTTTCGTTGACAACCGTAACAATTCTATATGCATCGGCCAGCATTTCAACCCGTTTTCGCTCCTCGTCTTTGATTTGATTAAAAAACCGGTCGGTATAGTTTACCAGTTCAGCTTTCTGGTGGATGGCATCCGCCCAGATGCGGATATTGTTTCGTTCGTCCTGGGCAATTTCTCTAACCAGAATATTGGTATACCAAAGCGACGCTGCCACAATAATTACGGCAATTATAAACAAGATCCACTTCCAGCGCTTTTTACGGGTGTATATATTCAATCGTTAAAAAAATATAAATAAGTAAAATAACGATGGCATTGCTAAAATATTCCGTACCTGCTAAAATATAGGGTTAGACAAAAGTAAACATTTCAACAAAATATTTCAGTAATATTTAATTGGTCAAATTCCGTGATATTCATTTCACCACATTAATGTAAATAATGTATAATCTATGAGGGCTGAAAATCATATTTTTGCATTTTAAAATGCGTAAACAGGATTTTATATTATGGAGCCAAACTTTATGAATTCAGATCTCTTTACATGGGTTCTTCTACCCTTACTCATTTTCTTCGCAAGGATCATGGACGTTTCCATAGGAACTATGCGATTGATATTTGTTTCTAAAGGATTCAAATACCTCGCTCCTCTCCTGGGATTTTTCGAAGTGATCATCTGGTTGCTGGCTATCGGGCAAATCATGCAGAACCTGAACAATATTTTATGCTATCTTGCTTATGGCCTGGGATTCGCAGCAGGAAATTACATCGGTATTCTTTTGGAAGAAAAAATGTCTATTGGGACTGTTTTGGTCAGGGTAATTCCAAAACTAAATGCAGATGAACTGATTGCTACCTTGCGTGAAAAAAATTTCGCTGTATCGGCCATTATTATTGAAGGGATGAAAGGAAGCATAAAAATGTTGCTCTCCATCATCAACCGAAAAGACATAGATGAATACATCCAAACCGTCAATCAATACAATCCCAATGCATTTTATACAATTGAAGACATAAAAGCGGTTAAAGAAGGATATTTTCGGTCGCATCGCACTTTTTCAGCTTTCGACCACTTGAATTTCCTTCGCAGAAAAGGGAAATAGCGAATTTGAATCCGCCAAAACAGATTGATTGATATTCAAATTGATATAAATATTAAAAGCTGAACATCAGGCCAACACTTGGCATGATAGGAAGCTGGTTCACCCGCTCCCCTGTGATACGGTCGGTATAAAATATATTGTCCCTGTCGTAAATATTGGTAACACTTACATTGGCCTCCAGTTTTGTATACTGATTGAAATTGAAGGTCTTTTTTGCGCTGATGTCCAGACGATGATAATCCGACAGCCTCCCGGTGTTGAGGTCCGAATAAATTATTCCCAGATCCTCATTCACCGTAGTATAATCGGTATAAATACCCTCCATGAATGTAATGAGGCCATAATAACCCTGGGTTAGTGTAAACGGGAACCCAGAACCAAAATTCCATCGCGCATTGATTTCCCAGTCATATTTGGCACCCAGAATATAACTGGCCACCAGGTTAATATTGTGCCGGCGGTCATAATGGGGATGGTAGGACTTAATTTCGCCAGTGATGCTTTCATATTCCCTTATAACATATCCCAAAGAATACACGGCCCAGAAGTAGAACCGCTGGTAGTCATATTTTAGCGTAAAATCAACCCCGGTTGCATAACCCTTTTCAATGATGAAATCCTTGGTAATCAAATCGGGCTCGTCGGGATATTTATTTTCATCAAGTAATTTGTTCCGGTTGATATTGGTAAGCTGCGAAAAATTTTTGTAGTACCCTTCAACGTTGGCTGTAATATTCGCAGTCAAATCATACTCAAACCCAAGAATGGCATGTTCAGCCTTTTGAAGCTTATGAGAAATTTCCTTATCGTTGTACGACTCTGGAAGGTTTTCAGGCCCCGATAAAAACCCGTAGAATAAATTGACCACATCTCTGTCGGAGTGGGCACTGATTAGGTTCTGTGAATAAAATCCGCCTGCAAATTTAATCCTGAACTTATCGGTTGCATTGAATTTCATGGCTAACCTCGGTTCCAATGAAAGATTAGAAAGTGAAGCATACCACTGCATCCTGAAACTCGGTTCGATCAGCCATTTTCCTGCTGTTTTCTTATATTTTACGTAAGCACCCAACTCAGTAGTGTTTTCTTCCTGCGAAATCTCAAGGCCAAGGGAATTATAAAAAATATAGTCTGTTTTAAATCCCAGTATTTCAATTCCGTATTTCAATTCGTCCTTACCCACAAAATAGGTGAAATCAAAACCCATGTTGAACCCGTTGATAGTGCTTTCTCTTGGAGGACCCGCCTCTTCTTCCAGTGAAATTTTATATTGAGAATAGGCCAGGTGCCCTTCGATCAATACGGGAGAGCTTCCGGGAATGATCAAAAAATTGGTACCACCACCATAAGAATCCCATTTATAATCCGAGATCGACTTATAATTGTTTACCCGATCGGAATAATTGAATCCAAAAAAGTTTACTTTACTTCCGTTTGCCCCTAACAGCGATATTTTTCCGTAAAGGTCGGTATAGTTAAATGGTAATCCGGCTGTATCAATATAGTTATAAAATATTTGAGAGCTTTGTTCCAGGTAGGAATTTTTAGCTGAAATAATAAAAGAGGAGCTCCCCTGCCCATTTTCCCTTTGCTTTTTAATAGGCCCTTCCAGCATTAAATTGGCTCCAAAAGTGCTGGCTCCCACTTTACCGGAATATCGGGTTTTGTTTCCATCTCGGGTAGTGATATCCATAACCGAGGATATCCTCCCCCCGAATTCAGCTCCGAAACCACCGGTATATATATCCGCATTTCGGAGAATATCCGTATCAAATACAGAGAATAAACCGATGGAATGGAAAGGATTATAAATAATCATTCCATCCAGCAGTACCTTGTTCTGAATTGGGGAACCACCACGGATATACAACTGCCCCCCCTGGTCACCGGTAAAAATTACCCCAGGCAATACCTGCAGGTACTGGGCCAGGTCGGGTTGACCGCCAACTGAAGGAATTTGCTTGATTTGCTTTGGAGTGATCTTCACTACCGAGGTCCTGGTTTCCGTTCGGGCCTCCTCCCTTTCGGCAGATATCTGAATCAGCTCCAACGTGTAGGAAGCTTTTTCGAGGTATAGCTTTTTTGAAATAATCTCATTCTCCCGCACATCGACAATCATTTGCAGCGTATCATATCCCAGGTAAGTAACCATCAAAGTGTATGATCCCGGAGGAATTTTTGAAATAACAAAATAACCATTTACATCTGTTGCTGCACCGTAGGTCGTTTTTTGGAGATAAACGTTTGTAAATATCACCGGTTCGCCTGTTTCCTGCTCATATACAAATCCCCTGATCGTTCCTTCCTGAGCCAAACCAAATATTGGCAGGAATATAATTATCAACAACAGGGGCAAATTTTGGGAAAGATATTTTTCAAATTGCATATAATTCTGCTTTATCAGTATAATGCCAACAACATTTTTGTAAAAGCAAAGAAAGAAAAAAAATAAACGTCACATCCTCGAAACTTATTTTTTCGATGGCAGGAATCAGTTTACGGATAGTAACTTTAAGTTAACGGTAAAAAATCCGCAAAACCAGAAGTTTTAAATTCAAGGTACCAGAAATGATTAATAACGTTCTATTTTCAAACCCGATACTGCGGCATCAATGGAAATAATAATCTGGTTTGCTGAATCACTAAAATTAGGAGTTTGATACAAACCCCTGTCAATTTTGTTAAATCCATCCAGGTCCTTTCCCGATAAAATTGTGCTGGTTTGCACTTCGCATACCGATTCGGAAGGTATCCTGATTTTAATCCCGGCGGCAGCTGCATCGATATTTAGTTTTATTTTTTGGGATTTGTTTCCAAGTTTTAATTCAATGGATGAAGCCCCACCATCGATATCAATAAATTCGGTCTTAAAAGGAGTCAGGTCCATATCGATTTTGGCAGCTCCCACATCGATTTTCATTTTCCAGACCGGTTCCGGATTCAGCATCAACCATACATCATTGGTTAAATTACTTCTTCCAATAAATTTAGTGTGATGAATATCTATAACACTGGTATTGTTATTCGTTTTTGTATTCACATTGTAAGGCCCTGTATTACCCTCACAGTCCATTTCAAACAACTGGGAAGTAACTCCATTTATCCTGAAGTCTCCTGCGGCAGCATCCAGGTTAAGCCGGACGTTTAAAATTTCGGGTGAATATTCTTCGCTGAAGTGCTGTTTATCATAAGGATATTCTTCCACTTTCTCCTTTTCGGTATCCCGGTCGGGCCAAACACTACGCCAGTGGAAGTATGGATCGGGGCTGTTGGCAAGAATAAGGACTCCTATAATGATGGCAATAACCGTCAAAATCAGTTTAATTGCACCTTTAATCGGAAGAATTGCAATCCCCCAGAAAACGAATATCAAAGGCCACAACCTCCAGATTGAGTGCCAGGAGAAAAAAAAGATGTCTAAATTTCTAAGTGCAATAAGCACACCCAGGGTTATTAAAATGACTCCCCAAAAAATATTACTGTATTTCATTTGACTTGTTTATTTATGTTGCTGATAACTTTTGCTTATTAAAATAATTCCAACAACAATCAGTATTACAGGCCATATATCATCAAAATCGATTCGGGGTACAAAGCGATCGATGAGGAAAATAGCACCCAGGGTAATAAGTATTAAACCTCCCCAAAGATTACCGGAGTTGTGTTGCTGTTTTTTTTCTTGTTCCATTTTATCATTGTTAATATTTGCTTCATTTTGCTTTGTTGCCTTATCATTCGTATAGCCAACCATTGGAATTTTTTCTTCAGGTAATGCAATCCATAAAATAATATATACCAATAAACCACTTCCTCCAATCAAAATTGCTACCAGAAACAGGACCCTGAAAACGAGAGGATCGGTATTGAGGTATTCCCCAAGGCCACCACAAACCCCTGCAATTAAGGAGTTTTTTCTGCTTCTGTATAATACTTTCTGTTCCATAGGTCAAAGGTTACAAATTTATAAATAATACGATGTATAATTATGATTTATAACTTAAATGACGCAAAAAACAAGTAACCGTTACATCCCAACTGTTAACTTTTAAACATTTTATTTTTTGGGGAGTTATTTATAAGGGGCTCTAAATTGTGAAAAATATTGAGGGTTATAAAAATATAAAGTTTTGTTTTGTATTTTTACCCTCCAAAATATTTAAACATCTACATTTTTGAGATAGTAACAAGAATTGATTATGCAAGGAGAAA
>JAFGBL010000244.1 GCA_016933115.1 Bacteroidales bacterium
CTCCGGCCAATAATTCGGAAAAAACTAAGGATGATTCTTCCTGGGGGAAAACCGTTTTTCTTAGTCGATTGAATAACAGATTGATCCAATTTTAAGGTTAATTTCGTTTTCATGGTAACTGTTATTCGTCCCGTGTAGTGAACGACCCCCGTCACTTGAACTGATCCATCGGTCATCTGTCCTGCTTGTGTTCAAGCAGCCAGTCCAGTAGGGAGGTGCCCATGTAGGCGTAGTCCCAGGCATTATGACCACCAAAAATTCCGTAATCCCAGGGATCATCCTGGCTGATTTTTATTTCACGGTATTCCACCTCGGCGCCGATACTCTGTAAATACTCGAATGCAGTACGGGATTCTGAAACCGGTACCGTTTTATCCAGGTCGCCGTGCACCAGCAGAACAGGAATATCTTTCAGAGCATCCAAATTCACCCTTGTGTAGTGCGTCCCGCTCCAAATACCACAAACAGGAGCAATGGCGGCAAACAACTCCGGCTGGCGGCTGGCGAGCCAGTAGGTGCCGAAACCACCCATGGAGAGCCCGGTCAGGTAAATCCGGTTTTCATCGACTGGATAATCCTGTTTCACCAGGTCCAGCACCTGCAGGATATCGGTTTCCGCGTCTTCCATCGAAGTACTCATCTGGCCCCGTGGGTTATACCTGGCGCAAGGAGCGACCATGATCACTCTGCGTTTCTCACAGGCTTTCAGGAAGTCGAAATGGGCAGGAGACAACGGATTCAGGTAAGCGGAATCACCATAACCATGGAGCATTACAACCAGTGGGTATTTCTGCGGCGGCTGGAAGGAATGGGGTATATAAACCAAATAAGAATCAAGGCTGCCGTCCACCACGGATACATATGCCCGTTCGAGGAACCCGGTAATCCCGTGGAAAGCGTCCAGGTCCTCCCTGGTGTTTTTGACGATTTTCCCGATCATCCCCTGGTCCATCAGGCGCAGAAAAACCGTGGCGTTGTTAATCGGCGAAGTGGTGTAAGGCCGCCAATCGATATAAGCGTGGCCTTTTTCCAGTTCGGAAAGATAAAACCGGTACCGATTCAGGATCAACATCCCCTGGCTGGTTTTTGGAGCCCCATATTTTTCCAGGACTTGAATCCCTTTTTCGATCACATTCTCCCCGGCTGACGGGGTTACAGTGGTTTTGCCTCCTATACATGATATGGCGGAAGCAAAAATAAGGATATAAAGAAACAATATATTTTTTTTCATAATAACACCTCCCGGTCATATCATCTTAGCCTTGTGCAAAAATCCAATAGTATTTAAATTATTCTTGCAAGAACCTCATCTGCTTATTGAATATACAATTTCTAAAAATAACATGCAAGCGCAGAAATGGGGCTCAAACCTCCTTTATGTAATACATGATGGCTTGGAATATACCGGTAATCTTTTAGGTTGTCGGTATATTCAAGAAAATTAATTTGTTAATGAAAAGTGTCAGAGAAAATTGTATAAATGGAAAATAAAAAGCAAGCTGAAGTTTAATTTTTTTCATTTTTTTTGCAGAACCCTTTGCCCACGATTATAAGTTTTACTATCATTCATTAATAGATAATAATTATGTTAAACGTGGTATCCAAGAGGTCAATATGAAGGTTATAAAATTTATATGTATTATAGTGCTATTAACGTGCCACCCCCTTTTTGCGGAAAATCCATTAACAAAATGGGACTTAGGGCTCATGAAACAAACTGACCTGCATAAGCGGTATACCACATTAACTGACCAAGTTAATCGCCTGAAAAATATCGACAGTAAAGTTTTTATACACAATTTAAACGCATTCTATCATCCGGAAAATCAGGAATGGCACAAAGGCATGTCCCTGGTCCTGTTTGAATCATATTACAGCAATAATACCAAAATAAACCCGGGCAGACAAATCACGTTTTGTAGGATATTTATCTGACAATCTGGTTTCCGATTCAGGCAAGCTTAAACTATTTGTCCGGGATAAAAAAAGGAACTTGGATGATCTCGGATGGCTCAACCACCAGGTGATGATATATTAAAAATACAGATATTTTTAAATTCCCTGAAAATTCTCAGTCTATTTTAGATCCTGCAAATGATCTCAATAAACAGGCAGCGAACCTGATATTCGATATAAAAGAGCTTGCAGTAACCAAACAGCAAGGCAAAATCAGGGGCAAGGTTATTTTTCATAATGATATTTCCCATAATGAATGCGGATATCATGTGGTACGGTTTCGTGATCCTGACACTGACCAACAGCGGTTTATCTGGTACCGGGGAGTGGGTGACAGGTATTCGGTATAAAAAAAAGCAGGGAAAATCTGATTGGGATAAAACACATTACAAACAGGCAAACCCGGATTACTATTTTTACAAAACAGATCGCGCCATATTTTTCTCCTTTCCGAAATCAATGCTTTCCGGATTGAATACACCTGAAATCTTGTTTCAGACCGGCGGCTGGAATACAGGGAGTGTCAGGGAACATTGTGATGCAACTGAATGGCTTGCCTGGGAATATTAAGATCCACGTGTTAAACTCTTATTATTTTATTTTGCGTATTTCGTAGCCGATTGAACGACAGATTGATGCAATTTTAAGGTTAATTTTGTTTTCACAGCGATCTTTTGTGTATAATTTGACTCATTTATTTACTCAGAACTTAAGTTGAAATAGGAATACACTGGCGATAGACCAGCTATTATACATAATGACCCCATTTCCCGTTCCGGCTAATTGCTCCCAACCAAAATCTGCTTTACACTTTTTATGATTTCCTGGATATCTGGTTAATTCACTGGTATTGATGAGGAGTCCAGGCAACCGATTTGATTTTTTCCGATTTTTTTTCAGCAAATCTTTCATCTTCTCCACTTTAAAAAAATAAATTTGCCCACCCTAATGAACACTTGATTTTAGATATTCTTCCGGGGTTTGAATTATGACATCTTTTTCTTTATAGTCTTTGACATTTCTCGTTAGTAAAAAATGTATATTATGTTCTCGTGCGGTAAAATACTGTAAACTATCTTCAAAATCAGAAAATTTTGAGTTTAATGCCAGATCAACTATCTTTTCTTCAATGAAAATAATACTTACCATTATTCGCAGTTTTCTTAATAATTTTTTTGCTACTTCTATTCCCAACATTTTACTTACAATATAGAATACATTTGCAAATACTAGAGAAGTGGTGACTAATTCTATGTTACCTGTATCTCCCAGGGTAAATACTTCTGCTGCAAAGTCATAAAATGGCTGCCGTTTACATAAAAGGTCAAGGATGATATCTGAATCAATAAATACTTTTTTATTCATATTTTTTTCTAAATATGCAACATAATCGAGATTCTTCCCATTTATTAAAAAAAGAATTTGCTTGTTTAAAATATACACGATATTGTTCTACTAACATATTCACTTTTTATAAAGTATCTGAACCATATCAATCTATAAAATTACTTATAGTCGACCATGTAATCCCAAAACGTTTCAAGTATTTGCTTAACCGGTCCGCATCATTCTGATTTTGCTTTTTGTTCCTGGAAATATTATACAATTGTCTTCCTGCTTCCGATAAGGATTGATAGTGTTTACATACCTCAAGAACAGCCTCAAGGCAGACACGGTCAAAACAATCCATTGCATCGATCTCGGAATGAC
>JAFGBL010000245.1 GCA_016933115.1 Bacteroidales bacterium
AGAGAGGCCAAACAGAAAGCCTGGGAAAATTATATGGGGCCGCTGAAGAAAAAGAGGAAGGATTTTATCGAAATGGTGGATATTACCACCTGCAACTGTGCGAAAACCGATAAGATTGATGCCATTAAAAAAGAGTTGAAAATGGTTGCTGAACCCATTCGGAAAGATATAGCCTCATCAGGCCGTAAAATCCTCAGGTTGATCTGTGACCAGTGCAGCAATCCCAAGAATTCATTAAAGAAGAATGTGTCTGCCTGGCTCGAAAAGGAGCTTGTTGGTGACAGGGACCGATACAGTTCTCATCTTTACAACGAGTTAGGCAGGTCCGCCATAAAAACACAAGCCATTAAACCCTTATATAAAAATAAATCTCCCTGGGTTCCCGGCCGGATGATCCTGCGGGAAAATTTCGACCATCTTTTCAGCAAATACCCTGAATTGGTTGCATTTGGCGAGGATGTCGGGAAAATTGGAGGTGTAAACCAGACTTATGAGGGTTTGCAGGAAAAATACGGTGAGTGGCGAATTTTTGATACCGGCATCCGGGAAGCGACCATAATCGGGCAGGGATTGGGTTTGGCTATGCGCGGGCTTCGACCCATTGCCGAAATCCAGTATTTCGATTATTTGTTGTATGGGCTACAGGTGATGAGTGATGACCTGGCCACGTTGCAATACCGTACAAAAGGCGGACAAAAAGCCCCGCTGATAATCAGTACCCGTGGTCACCGCCTGGAAGGAATCTGGCATGCAGGTTCACCCTTGAGTATGGTGATCAACTCCATCCGAGGAGTATACGTTTGTGTGCCGAGAGATATGACACAGGCCGCAGGATTTTATAACACTTTCCTTGATTCGGATGATCCCGCTTTGATCATTGAGCCGCTCAATGGTTACCGGCTCAAGGAAAAACTGCCGGACAACATCGGTGAGTTCAAAACTCCGATCGGAATCCCTGAAATCCTGGAAGAGGGGTTTGATATTACCATCGTTACTTATGGCTCTTGTGTCAGGATTGCAGAAGATGCCGTAAAGCAACTCAGGGAGTTTTCGATTTCCTGCGAATTGATCGATGTGCAAACACTGCTTCCTTTCGATACCCATCAAATCATCCTGAAATCGTTGAAAAAGACCAACAAGATTTTATTTTTTGATGAAGACGTTCCGGGCGGGGCAACATCCTACATGATGCAAAAGGTGCTCGAAGAACAAAAGGGTTATTATTACCTCGACGCCGAACCCCGAACGCTGACAGCCAGGGAACACCGGGCGGCT
Organism: Bacteroidales bacterium; assembly: GCA_016933115.1. GTDB lineage: Bacteria > Bacteroidota > Bacteroidia > Bacteroidales > JAADJA01 > JAADJA01. Next base: position 1,276 of record JAFGBL010000245.1, read on the forward strand.
TATAGCACCGACGGGGATTATTTTTCCAACCCCAATGCCGAAGATGTTTTTGACGCGGTGTACAATATCATGCATGAGGCAAACCCGGTGAAATTTCCAAAAATCTTCTAGCAGGCTGATGGCCATGACCTCAAAAGATTTGAATTTAAATAAGTACCTTACCACGGATAACCTATTGCTGGGAATTATCGTGCTGGTAGGAACTATTTTACGTTTTTACCATTTCGATGGGCTTCACATGACCTACGATGAGTTCAGTGCCTATTTCAGGACGAAATTTGACAACCTGGGTGACCTGATCGAAAATGGGGTCAAAAAATCGGATACCCATCCTCCGGGTGTTCAGGTATTTCTTTATTATTGGGTAAAACTGTCAGGAAGTAATGAAGCACTTTTCAAATTACCGTTTATCATTTCCGGAATATTCAGTATTTTCATGGTTTATAAATTGGCCAAAACCTGGTTCAATCCCACAGTTGGCCTGTTAACTGCTTTGTTTCTTTCGGTTCTGCAATACCCTATCACTTACAACCTGATGGCAAGGCCCTACGCTCCCGGACTCCTTTTCGTACTGATATATATTTGGTTCTGGACTAAGTATATTTTTAAGTCTGCGAAAATGCCATACCTGGTTTTATCGGGTTTTATTTTGTCAGGAGCAATATCAGCTTACATCCATCATTTCGCCTTGCTGATGGTTGGCCTGGTTGGGATTTCAGGTTTCATTTTTGTTAAAGGTAAAATGGTCTGGCAATACTTGCTGGCATTATTCATCATGTTTTTGTTATACCTGCCCAATTTGTCCATATTTATTGTTCAACTGGGTGAGGGAGGGGTGGAGTCATGGTTAAGCAAGCCGGATGCAGAATTTATAGTGACATACGTTAGTTATGTCCTGCATTATAGCCCAATTTTAATTGGTTCTTCTATATTATTGGTTCTGCTTGGTATATATTTATATTCACCAGGCCTAGGAGAAACCAATAAATTCAGATTATTATCCATTTCGTGGTTTCTGGTAACGTATTATATTGCCTATTTTTATTCTCTGTACATCAATGCTGTCCTGCAGTTTTCTGTATTGATATTTGTGTTCCCATTCATGGTGATGTTCTTTTTTTCATGGATTGATGATTTAAAACCAAAGCTGAAGATCTTTATCACCATTACCTTCACGGCCTTAGCTATTTACACCCTTGTCTTCAACAGGCAACATTATACTATCCTGTATCATATGGCTTACCGCGAAATACTGGTTGCCGATGATGAAATTAGGCAAAAGATAGGACCTGAAAATGTCGCTTCTATCATTCATATACCGCACAATATAAGGGATTTTTACCTTGATAAATTGTCGCTGGATGGCAATCATATCAAGTACCTGGAGGATGCAGAAAATTACATTTCTTTCAGAGAATATGTGGAAACTCTTCAGCAGCCATATTTGATCCTCGCCTGGACTTCGATGCAGAATATGGAATACCTTGAGATCGCACATCGCTATTATCCACAGATACTCCAAAAGAATTACTGGTACAAAGGCGATTTTTACCTCTTGTCAAAAGAAAGAATGGATAACGAGAATCCTTATGATACTGAAAAGTACATATATCAATCTGTAAATAAAGTGGAAAGCTATGGATCGGGATGGAATGCCACGACAGACTTGAATTTGGCGGAAGGAGTCAATTATCCCGGGGACTTGATTTATCACATGCTGCCTGAAACAGAATTTAGCGTAGCATTCCGGTCGTCATTGAATGATATCATAGAAAATGAAAACAATGTCCTTTCCATTTCTGTGGATGGATATACCACTGCCGATTCGACCAGTGCAGCCGTTGTTTGTGAACTTTATTCGAAAGATAGATTGATCTATTGGCGGGCTGCTAAATTTTCTGAGTTTATTAAAAAACCTCAGCGAAGGGAAACAGTATATTTGACTTTAAAACTAGCCGATATGGGTTTAAACCATCCCGATATTACGCTGAAATCATTCATTTGGAACCCGGCAAAAGAGAACCTCTATTTCGATGATTTTTCAGTGGTGGTGAGGGAAGGAAATCCTTATGTTTACGGATTATTTAAAAAAATCCATTAAAAGTTTTTTCAATACAATTTTTTGTTTGAACTTCGTTTCATAAACATTGTTGAACTCGAAATAAATAAAAAATAGATGCACACCATCGAACCGCATTATAACTGGAGACACCTCTACATTGCATCTGAAGACCGGAGGTCGCCCTTTTACAACAGGGAGTACAGCGAATTTGAATTCAGCAATGCCATTTATGACCATTTCATACATCCGCAATGGGATTCTATCGGATCGGCCACCATTTACATTAAAATCCTGTATTGCAATTATGAAAAAGCGTACACCATTATTGAAGTGATTGGTGAATGGAATGACTGCCTTTACAACGATATCATGTACCTCAAGCGAGACATTGTAGATGTAATGATTGAGAACGGCATCAACAAATTTATCATTATTGGCGAGAATGTACTCAATTTTCATTCCTCCGATACCGATTATTATCAGGAGTGGTTTGAGGATATTGAGGATGGCTGGATTGCCTTTATTAATTTCAGGGATCACGTTGTTCAGGAAATCATGAGTTCGAATATTGATTACTACCTGGCAATCGGCGGTTCGCTGAATGAAGTTTCCTGGAGGAGCCTTACTCCGGGACAGGTATTTGAAGGGGTCAAAAGTTACCTGGTTAAAAGATTGCCCGTATAATTCCTATTTGCCCAAATTTTTTTTATATTTGCGGCAGGGTCGTGAATCAAAAAATTTTCGTGAAAAGACGTTTCAGTATCAAAATCAGAGGCAAGGTACAGGGTGTCGGATTTCGGTTTTCCTGTATGGAAGCGGCTTATAAATACGGCATTAAGGGATATGTGCGCAATAAGCCGGACGGATCGGTTTATGCCGAGGCAGAGGGTGAGGAAGAAAACCTTGAATATTTTATCAAGTGGTGTAAAAAGGGGCCCCTGTGGGCAAGGGTGAAGGATATAGAAACAGAAGAAATCGATATAAAAAATGATCAATCATTTGACATTGCTCACTAGAAATTAATTTTTAACACCCCTTAACATTTCCCGTTTACCCGTGGGTCCTGTGAGCCTTTCGACCAAAAATCCGGCCTGTTGTAAATTTCGCCTCACCAATCCCTTGGCACTATAGGTTACTACAATACCTCCCGGTTCCAGCAAATCATATATTTTTCTAAAAACTTCCAATGTCCATAGTTCAGGCTGAATATCCGGTGCAAAAGCATCAAAATAAACCAGTTGGAAATAATCGGAATCGTAGGAGAATGATTCGAGGTTCGAGGTTATTTTATGAAGATTGAAATGATCTGAAATTACAACATTCCGGCCCCATTCGGCGTGATGGAACTTACCGAACGAAACCTTCGGACTTTTGCTTAATAATTGCAAATCGTAATTCAATTGATTCAAAATTTCCATTGAAAGCGGGAATGGCTCCAGAGCCAGGTAATTGATGCGATGCTTCTTCTGTTCAGAAAACAAGTAGGTGAGGTAGGCATTGAGTCCTGCACCAAACCCGACTTCCAGGATATTGATGGCTTCAATTTTATTTTTGGAAATCTCCTCCAATCCTGCATTTATAAATACATGTTTGGATTCGTTGATCGCTCCGAATTTAGAATGGTAGGTTTCATTCAATCTGGAATTAAACAGGGTATGGGAACCGTCTTCCGTTAAAATAAGCTTCAGAAACATGCAGTAAAATTAAAATGATTTATGCAGTCTTCGGATTATTCCTGTATTTAAAAAATCGGATAATCATATTAGCTGATCTGACCTTCAGGCCAAAAAATTATTTAATTGATTGTATTTCATTCGAATATTGATGAGAACTTACCTTAAAAAGTACAAGTGTTAACGAATATCGGATAGTAAATTTTACGATATCATAAAATAAAAACTTAAATCCAGATTAATTTAGCCCGTACCTCAATTTAAATTTTTGTAACCTTTTTATAAACCTCAATAAATCAAGCCTATTCGGCATTTGGCATAAACATTGAAATATGTCTTCCGCAAATCAAGGTAAGTTAATCTATTTTTAAACTAAAATTTCGTTCTATGACAAAAAAGGAAAAGGTAGGGTTAAATCTAATCTACAGCCATGCCGGGAAACGTAGGGTTTATGAAACCTATAAACAAACGAACCCGGAAATGGCCCAAAAGTACTTGGAATTTGTCGCAAAGAACCAGGCTGTGCAGTACATTAGGTGGGATGATATAAAGAAGAAATTTACTGCATAGAAAACTTTCCGATTTAACACCATCTCCTGTACATCTATTTATTGTACAGGAGATGGATGTTTAACAAAGTATCCGATATTGAAACAGAAGCCTGATATTCCATTTCAGGATAACTGAAAATTTGTATTTCAGATGCCCCGGCAATGTATAACTCTTTGGCTATGTTTTCATACCTGAGTCGGTAAGGTTTTATTCCTATTTCAATATCACTGAAGCTATTGATCGTTTCGTCATATCGAATAATTTTGTCGGAAAATCCCAGTAAAAACTCATCCTCAGAAATCCTGACACCCGAAATGATTTGCCCGGGTAATTGATGGATATCCGTGATCTCATTAAGGTATGGATTATACATTTTTAAAATACCATTACTTGCAGAATTTGCCGAAATCAATATTTCAATAGGCCCTGCTGTGAAAAAATCGACCACTTTAAAATTCGTTGTCCTTCTTTGTTTTTCAACTCCGCTGGCCAGGTAATATGTTGCAATATAGGTTATTCCGCCTGATTTGCTTTGCAAATCGGCCAGGATCAAATTATCGAACCTGTATATCCGGGATGGCAACTCCGGATCAGATATTGTTGTGCTGAAAATTTCCGAACCATCCGCACGGTAACCCTTGCAATAGTTAAAATAAAAAGAAGAAAAAAGAAATTCATCAAAGTACAGGTTGTCGATTGCATGGTAGGGAATAGGAGGTTGTTCGGCAAGTTCCCAAACCAGTTGGCCTTCATCAATATCATATGCCTGAAGGTTCATTTTTTCCTTACCGGCAAGGTACAGTTGCCTTTCCTTCGAATCGATTTCAGATGCTGTAAAGTCTCCGGCTATTTCCAGCACGAATTGGCCATTTCCGGCCCTGTCAAATTCCAAAACATTTATCATTTCGGAATTTACCCGGGTGATGGCAATTATTTTTTCAAATTCTTTCTGAATACCAACGATGAATATTTTCTGGAATTTATTTTTAGAGCTTTCACCGTTGTCGGCTGTTATTTGCAGGTAATAGTAACCCGATGGAAGATTCTGATCATAAATGGTTATGGATGTATCAACCAGGTAAATATTGGAGGTAGGATAAATAAAATACGCATTTTGCACCGGCTGAAAATCAAAGTTGGTTAAGGCCAGTTTAATATTTTCGATTTTTCGCTGGTCTTCAACTGTAGCAGAAACCTTAATGGTATCGCCAATGTGAAATGTTTGATTTTCATGTGGAGAGTTTATTGTAATCACAGGAATGCTGGATTCTTCCCCTTTGCATCCAATCAAAATCGACACTATAGTCATCAAATTGAGGATGAAAAGGAATTTTCCATTTAGGTTAAAGAATCGTTTCACAGGATCGTAACTTTAAACTTATGTTCCACTAAATTAGAAATTATCGTAATTAAATAAGGGTAAAGAATGATTTATTGTATCTTTAGGCTAAAATTATCGATTTATGTTATACAATCTGAACCTCGACAAAGTATTGTTCCTCGACATTGAAACTGTTCCAATGGTCGAAAGTTATGATGAGTTGCCCGAAAACTTCCAGCACCTCTGGGATCGGAAAGTGGAGTACCTGAGAAAAGAGGGCAATGAAACGCCGGATCAGCTATTTCAAAGGGCCGGAATTTACGCGGAATTCGGAAAGATTATTTGTATTTCGGTTGGGTACATCCTCAACAGGGAATTCAGGCTAAAATCGTTTTATGGCGATGACGAAAATGTTTTGCTAAAGGAATTTTGCGAATTACTCAACCGTTATTATAATTCACGGGATCACCTGTTGTGTGCCCACAACGGCAAGGAATTCGATTATCCCTATATCGCCCGCCGCTTGCTGATCAACGGAATTCACATTCCCGACATCCTGAATATTGCCGGGAAAAAACCCTGGGAGGTAGCACACCTTGATACCATGGAGTTGTGGAAGTTCGGGGATTACAAAAGCTATACCTCACTCAATTTGCTGGCAGCAGTTTTTGGTATTGATACACCCAAGGACGACATTGATGGAAGTATGGTTGCCGAGGTATTTTACAAGGAAAAAAATATCGAAAGGATAGTTCGTTATTGCCAGCGCGATACTTTGACCGTAGCCCAGTTGATGCTGACTTACCTGGGCAAGCCAAGGATCAAGGATGAGGATATAATTAATGTTTAGAATCGATCAAAATCCTGTGAAACAAAATGGGAATAGAAAAGACCGCAGCGCTGTGAAAATGAATGAAGACTCTAAAAAATCACATAACAATATTATCTATATTTAGTCTCCTGGCTATTTTCAGTTGCAAGACTTCAAATGATTGTGTCTGCCCTGAATATTATTCCCCGGTTTGCGGATATAACGGGAAAACTTATGATAATCCGTGTTTGGCCGGGTGCGATCAAACCGGTTATATCGATGGGGAGTGTCCGGTTTATGGAATCGGTCTGGTAAAATATTATGATACCATCCAAAACGGATGTGGGTTTCTGATAGAAATTTTTAACCGGAATTACAAGCCCATTGAGCTTTGGGAATCTTACCAGGTAAATGATTTGCTTGTAACTTTAAAATACAGGCGTTTGAACGATTATTTTACTTGTGAGAATCCACAAGGGCATTACCAGGAAATTGAGATTCTGGAAATAAGTTCGATAAATTGAGTAACAATAGAAATTATTCGCAATTCAATCGAAAATAATCATCACAACTTCCATTTGATTAACTTTGCGTGAACTTTAGTATTGGGAAATGAAGCAAGTCATAAATTACCTATTCATTGCTTTACTGGGAGGGCTGTTTTTTATTCCTTTTCTGGGCGGCGTTCACCTATTCGACTGGGATGAAGTGAATTTTGCAGAGATTTCCCGAGAGATGATTGCAAGTGAGGATTACCTGCGGGTTCAGGTGAATTATGAGCCCTTTTATGAAAAACCTCCTTTATTTTTTTGGTTGCAGGTAATCTCCATGAAGATTTTTGGGATCAATGAATTTGCTGCACGTTTCCCCAATGCCTTGGTTGGAATTTTAACCCTGATCCTGCTGTTTCGAATCGGGAAGAAGCTATACAACACAAGGTTCGGGATGATCTGGTCACTGGCTTACTTTGGCAGCATTTTACCCAATTTATATTTTAAATCCGGCATCATCGATCCTTTATTCAACCTGCTCATTTTTATGGGACTTTATAATTTTATCCGGCATGTTTGGGGAAAAAGAAGGTACAAGTCCAATTTGTTTCTGAAACATTCCAGCTTCACTTACCTTGTAGATGCCGGTATTTTGATCGGTTTGGCAATCCTTACCAAAGGCCCGGTTGCGTTTTTGGTTGTTTTTCTTGTGATGGTTGTATATTGGGTTGTCAATAAATTCAGATTCTTTACGAACCCAATAAATATTGTTTTTCTTGGGTTTATAGCCTTTTTCGTTACCTTTCTCTGGTTTGGCATGGAAATGTTGAAAAACGGCCCTGAATTCATGACCAAATTTATTCGATACCAATTCAGGCTGTTCAGCACACCAGATGCCGGTCATGGAGGAATTCCCGGCTATCATGTTTTCGTTCTGTTGCTGGGTTGTTTTCCCGCTTCCATATTTGCCATCAGAGGATTTTTTAAGATGAAACAGGAACAAGTACATTTGGTGGATCTCAGAAAATGGATGATCTACCTTTTTTGGGTCGTTCTCATTTTATTTTCAATCGTACAATCAAAAATTGTCCATTATTCCTCGCTGGCTTATTTCCCGATCACCTTCCTTGCTGCCCTTACCATTGATCAGATTTTGAAAAGGAAAATTGATTTTGCCAAATGGATGAAGTGGGGCATCATCTCGATTGCTCTTTTATTTGTAATGGTTTCAATATCCGCACCCATTATTGGCAGCAATATCAACCGTGTCAAACCTTTGTTCCAAAACAACCCCGATATACTGGCAGCCCTTGAAGCAAAGGTCAATTGGACAGGTTGGGAATTCATAACCGGATTGGTAATGGTGCTTATTGTGGTTGCCTTTTTTGTTTTGATCAGAAGAGATAAGATGTATTGGGCATTCCGGATATTGTTTATTGGTGTTGCCATTTTCGTTTTTACCGGATTGACCCTTTTTGTCGGAAGGATTGAAAAAATTACCCAAAATGCACATGTGGAGTTTGCCAGGAGTTTGGTTGGAAAAGAAGGATATATTGTAACCAGCGGGTTTAAAAGCTATATTCATTTGTTTTATTCAAAACGGCAGCCACCGGTTTATCCCAACCACAACGAACTGAAACATTTGATTTGGGAGGATTTTGAGACCGATGTGTATATTGTTGCCCGAAAACACAATGAAGATTACTGGAAGAATGTGAACACGGTTGAACAGATAGGAGAGAAAAATGGATTTGTATTTTTCAAGAGAAAAAGATAATCCGAACCATTTTTAACTTCTGATCTTTGGAATTGCGGTCGAAGAAAATTATTTTACGCAATATCTTTTAATCACGTTGAAAGCCTCCTCGATACCCAGTTCTCCCGCCTGGCTCAAGTCGTTACAGGCTACATTGTTCACTTTCAGTAAAAGCAGGATAAGCCCCTTGTTGAAGTGGGCTTCACCAAATTTTGGATCCATCTCAATGGCTTTTGTAAAATCGCTGACTGCTCCCCAGTAATTTCCTGCTTTGGCCTTAACATATCCCCGGTTGAAATAGGCAAAATAAAATCCGGCATCCAGATCGATCACTTTGTTGTAGTCCTGGATTATTTTTTCATAAGTATGTTCAGGAATTCCTGATTTATCCGAACCGTGGAAATTCACCTCATCCTGGTTACCGCCAACTTTAAAATCAAAATCATCTGCTGAATTAATCAGATCGACGAGCTTCAGCCGGGTATTGGCACGATCGAAATAAGCCATGAGGTACCCCGGGTCAAGGGTGATCACGTTGTCGAATTCCTGAATGGCTTGTTTGTAATTCTGAATATGTGAAAGAAGAACGGCCTTTTTATAATAATTCTCAGGATCCATCAACAGGCTGGTATCCTGGTAAATCTTTTGCAATTCTGCGTTGGAGGAGCTTGTATTAATGTTGCTATCGTCATAAATTAAGGTGATGACCGGGGAGTGGTACATTTTTTTCCCAAAAGTGTCGAAAAGACTGATATTTTCAATGTTTTTCGAAAATAATACAGTCGAAAAAGCGGGAATCATTTCAATGTCGGAATACTGATCCTGCACTTTATCAGAAGGTTTTTTCTCGTCGTAAAAATCACCACTCAGCGCAATCAATCGCTTCAGGTACATGGCCTCTTGCAGTTTTAGGCTGTCATTGAAATGGAACTCATTGATCGCATATGCCATCTCCCTGTCCTTATCTGCCCCTTTCAGGTCCATCATTTGCCTTTTGACCTGTGACCGTTCATAATATGCATCTGCAAAATCGGGATATATTTCGATCGCCTTCGAATAGTCATCAACCGAGCCTTTCAGGTCTCCCAGGCTCCTTTTGAGCCTTCCCCTGAACAGGTAAACAACAATATTATCAGGATTAAAAGCAATCACCTTGTTCAGGTCCTCGATTGCTCCCTGCTCATCACCGGTACCTACTTTAAGGATGGCCCTGTTGTAGTAAGCGTAAGAATTGTAGGGCGAAAGATCGATTACATTGTTCAAATCCTCGAAAGCCCCAGTGGTATCGGCCAGTTCCATACGTGCCATAGAACGGTTGAACATGGCATATGAATCGTTGGGATTTTTGTCGAGGGCCTTATTAAAATCGATCAATGCCGAATCGGGTTGTTTCATTTCTATTCTTACAATCCCTCTCTGAATATAACCCTGGGTATTTTCCTTGTTTTTCGAAATGGCCAGGTTAAAATCCTGCAAAGCCCCATCGTATTGCTCCAGGCCCGATTCAGCCATTCCGCGCAAAATATAAACGTTGTCCTTTTTGTATTTCAATTCGATGGCCCTGTTGCAATCCTCAATGGTTTTTTCAAAATCTTTCAGAAAAAGATACGACCTGCCCCTGTTCAGGTGGATGTATGGATCGTTCGGATTTAATTCGATGGCTTTGGCAAAGTCTTCGAGCGCCCCGCCGAAATTGTATTGCTGGCTTTTTACGATGGCCCGGTAATGATATATTTCGGAATTAAAAGGGTCGAATTGGGCAGCATCCGTAAAATCCTGTTCGGCACCGATGTAATCATCCAGGCGGTATTTGGCGTATCCCCGAAGAAAATAACCCTCATAGGAAGCCGGCCGCATACGGATGGCCTGGTTCAGATTATAAATGGCTTTCAGGTAATTCTCTTTATCCAGCTCTATTTTGGCCAGTTGTAAGTAGTCTCCGATCCTTTGTGAAAAAACATTCAATTGAAAGGAGGACAGTACCAAGAAGATGATGATAAATTTTTTCCCGATGTTCAATTTTCGTATGCCTGAATTAGCCTGCAATTTTACAAAAAACTCTCCATGTGTGATAGGAGTATTACTTAACACCAAATCTCACAAATTATTA
>JAFGBL010000031.1 GCA_016933115.1 Bacteroidales bacterium
ACCCCACAGATGTAATCGTTATCGATAATGGTTCCACTGTGACAATGAAAAACGGCATTGTCAACGCTACAATCAATAAATCGAATGCCACCGTTACAAGCCTTATATATAATGGACTTGAGTTGATAGAAGGTGGATATGGGGGAGGAAGTATCTACTGGAGTTGGAATATGCCAAATTATGAAAATCCAAGCGGATGTACCTACACGCTTGTCACTGATCCTAATGGTAACAATTTTGACGGAGCAGAGATTAAATTAAAAATGACTTGGGATGGATCTTCGACCAGCGCCGCGATGGACGTTGATATTTACTATTCATTACAACGAAATGCCTCTGGCTTGTATGCGGCAGCTACCCTTTCTCATCCTACCGACTATCCTTTAAATCCTGGTGGAGAGTGGCGTATGTCAAGTTACCCAAATCCACGTTTTGATTGGTTAAGTGTCGACGAATTACGTAACCGGCAGATGCCGTCAAAATTTGATCTTGATAATTCGGTGGCGGTAGTTGGGGCTCCGGTTGAAGTAACCCGTTTAACAACTGGTATTTACAAAGACAAATACGAATGTAAATATGATTACAGCGCTGATTTTGGCGATATTGATACTTGGGGCTGGAGTAGTACTGCTGATAAGGTAGGTTTGTGGGTTACCGCTCCAAGTAAGGAATATTACCCGGGAGGACCTGACAACACCGAATTAATGTGTCATGCAACTCCCGTTATGTTGAACATGCTGGGGGGAACACATTTTGGTTACGGGCAGGAAACTGAAGTTGCAGCGGGCGAAGAGTGGCAGAAGGATTTTGGACCATTTCTTATTTATTGCAACAAAGTCGACCCTAATACAACAAATGCGCCTTTGGCTTTGTGGGAGGACGCTAAAGCCCAAGCTAAGGCAGAACAAAGTAAATGGCCTTATGATTGGCATGCGAATCCATCGTACATCAAAGGGGATGGACGCGGTTCGGTTACCGGCCAGTTGTCTGTAACCGATCCCGGCAATCCTTCGGCATCGGCTGCCGACACTTGGGTTGGACTTGCCATACCACCAACCGGTAGTACCGATGTTACCCAGTTTCAGCGTTGGAGTAAAAACTATCAGTTTTGGGCAAAAACAGATGCGCATGGTAATTTTACCTTCCCAAATGTAATTCCGGGAACCTATTACCTTTATGCTTATGGCCCCGGAGCTAACGGGCAGCTAACATTACCTGATTATGCCACGGTAACAGCAGGAAATACGACTGTTTTAGGAAATGTAAACTGGACCCCGACACGCGTAGCACCAACGGTTTGGGAAATAGGTATACCGGATCGGGACAGCAGGGAATTTAGACACGGAATCGACTGGTGGACCAGCAACACTTATCCGGACGAACGTTGGGGCATTTTCTTGAATTATCCCGATGACTTTCCGAATGATGTTAATTTTGCCATTGGGGAAAGTAATATGTCTACTGATTGGAACTTTGTGCATTATTGGGATAAAGACCAAAGGGTGGAATCGCCTGCTTGGAATGTTAACTTCAATCTGGATCGGTCGCCGGTTAGCGCTTCCACTGCATCTGTTTATGTTGCTGTAGCTGAGATGAAGGGTGTTGCTCTCATTCTAAGTGTAAACGGTACCAATGTGACTAACCCGTCTACTGGGATCGGTTTTAACGAGAAATCGAATGCCATGCTTCGAAAAGGAACGCATGGTACATTTAACGAAATTCGATTTGATTTTCCGGCAAGTTACCTTAAAGAAGGAGCCAACCAAATTAGTTTTACCTTAAGGGTTGGGGGGAGTGCTACTTTGGGGAATATTATGTACGACTATGTGAGACTGGAAGCCGACTTAGGCGTGCCAACGTCACTCGAATTAGTTGGAAAAAAGGAGCTTATAAAAGCATATCCAAATCCTTTTACAGATGGCCTGTATATAAAAATGGTGTCTAATTTGGCCAATGCTGAGGTGCAAATTATCAGTATGGATGGCAGGCTTGTTTATCAGAAACAGCTTTTTAAGCCTGATGAAACAATCCGCTTAGATTTATCCCAACTAAAGCGTGGAATTTATTTGCTGAAGTTGACCTCAGATAAGTCTGATTCATTTACCAAAATCATAAAAAAGTAAGGAGAACCGGAAGGTTTTCTAAATTTAATTTGAAGATAAATGCGACAAAAAATTACATGCATAGGGTTATTCATCGGACTTCTCTTTTCCGGTTGTACCAAGGAGAGAAAGCCATTTGTATCCGATACACTTTCTGATGCTCAATATTGTTTTGAGAATCCACAGGACGATTCGCGGACAAAGCTTTGGTGGTTTCATGGCGAAACAGAAACAACACGCGAAGGTATTACCGCCGATTTAGAAGCCTTTAAGCGAGAGGGAGTTGGCGGCGTGGTTTATTACGACCAGCAACATGGCAAAGGTGAAAACGCCTTAGCTGCATTTTCTAATGAGTGGTGGGACATGTTTCGTTTTGCTGCTTCAGAGGCAAAACGTCTGGGCTTAACATTTGAAACACACCTCTCCAACGGCTATGTTTCCGGCGGTCCGTGGATAACTGAAGAGTTGAGTATGCAACGCCTTGATGCCGCAGACACGTTGGTCTCAGGTAAGCAGCATTTTAAGAGGCGACTTCCTCTCCCAAACCTAAGAGGCAAATCAGGAATTGTGCGCGACGTGGCTGTTTTGGCTTTTCCTGTGCCTGCCGGAAATTGGGAAACAAGTCTTACCCGGTTACCCCAAGTGTCCAGTAACATCAAGCAATTGGACGCGAAAAAAATTGTTTCTAATACAGATAAGAATCTAATCCATATCCCGGCCCAAAAATCTGGGATCTCCGTATTCATTAACCTCGAATTTGACAGCACGTTTACGGCTCGTAGTATCACCTATCGCGTTCGTCCTCGCGGGAAGTCAAGAACTGGAGCCATGAATAAACCGGGGCCACCGTCAGAACATTTTTACGGATATGGCTATGTCAAGCAACCTGATTTAGGCCAATTAGAAGTTTCCGACAATGGCGTTACATACACCAAAGTGTGCGATTTGAAGCCCATGTACCAATCGCCTTCCTGGGATCAGAGAACTATTTCTTTTTCTCCGGTAAAAGGGAAATTTTTCCGGCTTAACCTGCATGACTGGAATAATCTGACAGATGCCGGTGAGGATTTACCGTTCGGAAACCTGGTAATTTCGTCGCAGGCTAAAATGGATCAATGGGAAGAAAAGGCTGCGCTGAACTCGGAGTATATTGAAGAAGACGATACACCCGACTATCCCGGATCCGCAATCATCAATCCAGAAAACATAGTTGATTTAACTGCAAAAATGGATAGTGAAGGACATTTGGATTGGGATGTTCCATCCGGACATTGGGTTATTATGCGCTTTGTTCGAGTACCTATTGGAGTAACAACAAAACACGGCAGACCAAATTTAATGGGACTGGAGAGTGACAAGCTTTCTGCTAAAGCAACAAAAATACAGTGGAATAGCTACTTTAAAGTGATGCGCGATTCGCTGAAAGAAGTAGGAATTGAATTAAACGGCTTGCATATGGATAGCCATGAAGCAGGTTCGCAAAACTGGACGGCCGGTTTTGAAAATAAGTTTAAACAGTTGCGAGGCTACGACATCCACCAATATCTTCCTGCTTTAAAGGGATACATCGTAGGTTCAAAAGATGAAACCAGCGGATTCTTTTACGATATGCGTCTTACACTTTCCGATTTGGTTTCTGATGAATACTTCGGAACATTGGATAGTTTATGCAGAGATGCTGGTGTCGAATTCACTGCCCAGGCAGTAGGCTGTGGAATAACAATGGTTGCAGATAACTTTAAAGCCAAGGGGCGCGTTCAAAAACCTCAGGGAGAATTTTGGGCTTATCAAACTCATGGTAGTTATGATGTGAAGGAAATGTCGTCGGCTGCGCATATTTATGGTAAACCCATCGCCTCTGCAGAAGCATTTACGGACATGAAGTTTAGTCAGTCATTGGCCGATATGAAAAATGTAGCTGACTATGCCTATGCTTTTGGTGCGAATGAATTTGTTGTTTGTGCTTCAGCCTATCAGCCCTGGATGGACAAAATTCCCGGAAATACGGGCGGCGGAAGAGAGTATTGCTTAAATAGAAATAATACTTTCTGGAACTACAGCCGTCCATTTTGGGATTACCAGGCACGATGTGCCGGATTGATGAGAAATGGTCAACCCATCGTTGATTTATGTATTTATTTAGGGGCAAATGCTCCCTTGAAATTACTTGGATATAGGCTGCCGGTCATTCCTGAAGGTTACGATTTCGACGTCTCAACACAAGATGCCTTGTTGAGCCGGATGTCGTCTAAAGATGGCAAAATTGTGCTGCCAGATGGAATGAATTACCAAATGTTGGTGCTCGAACGTAGTGCAGCAATCTCCTTTGAGGCGTTGAAGAAAATTGCTAATCTTGTAGCAGCAGGTGTCCCGGTATATGGAGCACGCCCATCATGTTCCGATTTTTTAAACGATGCTCCTTGTGCAAATGAATACCAAGAGTTGGTTAATCAATTATGGGGTACCGAACAGTCAGGAATAAAAGCGTATGGTAAGGGAACAATCTATTGGGGAATGACCCTTGCGGAAGCACTCGAAAAACAAGGGATTAAACCCGATGTTGAGTTGAAAAGCGGAAATGTTCCGGAGGATAAGGTCTATTTTGCACACCGAAAATTAGCTGACGCCGATATCTACTTTTTTAATAACCACAGCGAACGTGCTTTTGATGATACCATTCGTTTACGGACTACCGACTCCAATGCCGAATATTGGGATCCGGTAACTGGGAAAAGATATGCGCTTCCTGTTACAGCATCCGGAATAGAGGGATTGCTACTACCTATTGTTTTGGAACCTAACGAATCCGGGTTCATCGTTACCTCTAACCGGAGTTCAGCTTCTCTTCCAACTAAATCAGATCGGAAAAATGAAAAAGTTTCTTCAATCGATGGTGAATGGAAGGTTTACTTCCATCCTAAATGGGGCGGTCCCGGCGAGGTTACTTTTGAAAAGTTGACAGACTGGAGTCTGGATGAACATACGCGAATCAAGTATTATTCCGGAACAGCAGTTTATCGAAAAACAATCCAATTAAAAGGGCCAAAATCAGGGGAGCAGGTCTTCCTTCGGTTTCCGAAATTGGGTTCTATTGCCCGGGTGTACATCAATAAGAAAGAGGTTGAAACTGTTTGGTGTAGCCCATGGGAGGCAGACTTAACCTCCTACATTAAAAATGGGGAAAATGAACTTGAAATTCATGTGGTGAATTC
>JAFGBL010000246.1 GCA_016933115.1 Bacteroidales bacterium
AATTAACAGTCAAACTTTTGCAATCATAAGTGTAGGATGCCGTATTTATTCCCAAATTACCAGAAAGTACAGGGTAATTTGGGCAACCGGAAGGAATTGTCACATCAATTGTTTCATCAGGAATATAACCGGCGCTCCAATTGGCACTGTTATTCCAGTCCGTGCTGACTGTGCCTTCCCATATTTCGTCAGTTCCCACTTCTATTGAAACAACATAAGATGCAGTATTGGCATCATTGGCCCATATGCACAACCCATAATAATCGGCTGTTGTTACTCCAATGGTGAAAGATTCATCCACACCTCCTGCACCGCTGTTGGATAAGGCAAAATATGAATTCCTGTTTTTGTAATAAACAGCATCCGTTGATCCAAAAAGGGCAAAATCAAGATCAGCCGTACCGGATGTTATGTCAAGATTGAAATTATAAATTCCGGGTGTAAGGTAAACATCAAACATTTCTACCACATCGCCGGCAGTCCATGAATATGCAGGATTTGTGCCAACAGTAAAAGTTTCCTGGTCTCCTTCAAATTCAACAGAAGCAGTATTTGAACCTGAAAATCTATATGCTTTGATGCCACGGTAGAGAGATGTCATATGATGACGATCCATTACAATGAAGTCAACCGGGGTTGTGTAGGAAGAGGAAATTAATTCCGTAGTAAAAGTATTATCAGAATACATTCTCATGCTCCAGTTTTCTCCCGCTGTATTACATCTAACACCAACAGCGCACCAGGTGGCATAGGAATTGTTAAACTGGTAATAATCCGGATCTGTTGTAGTATTCACTTTAACGTCAGATGATAGAATTGGTAAACTGCCTCCTGAATAGATCTGAAAATCGCCGTAGCTACCATCACAACCCCATAGCGTACCACCGGATGAATGAACTTCTGTGGCTATCCTGCAGGAAGTTGAATTTATACCGGAGGGTATCACCCAATCATAAACTCCGTCATTGGGAGTATTGCTGGCTATTGTCGACCATGAAACCCCATGGTTTGTACTGTAAAACAAATTAACATATGAGCCGCTATAAGAATCATAATTCCACGTGATCTCATATACATCACCGGCATATAGGTTTTCTCCGGAACCTGTTCCGCAATAAGTCTGGTCACCATCGGGTTTGATAATTTCAATACCCAATCCGAAAGCTCCTCCGGGTATGATTGGGTATGTAGCTTGCAATTGGCTTTTATCTACCCATACAATATACGACTGATGCGTATAATGTGTTGCAACATCCTGATCCACATCATTATACCCAACACCTGTTATTGAATGGCCTGAGATACTGATGTGAAGGGGTCTGTCAGCATCTATTTCATCCATTACCTCGTTGAAATACCATGTAGTTGTCTGGTCATGGTGGTAGGAACAAGAGAATGAATAACCGTTATTAGTGGCAACAGTGCTGTAACCAGGGGCAATATCAGCCCTATCAGTACCTCCGGTTGAGAGGTTTGTGTTCATGGCTGTTGCAAGTTCTTCCTGAACATTTGGGACATGTGAATCAATACTGCAGCCACCGCCATTTAAAGGATCGGTCCTTTCAAAATGATAATCAACAAATTTGCTGTAGTTAGTGCTATTATGCATTGATACAACGTCCCAATAAGCCACGAGCATAGCAGCAGCCGTTGGAGAGCAACCGTAACTCCAATCATAAAAAGGCATTTCATCGTAATAAGGGATATATGATGTGGTTTTCGACTTTCCCTTTCCTCCGTATTGGTATTGGTCCCACTCATCGTTATAATCACCCGTTTGACACAGGAATCCCATATCACTGATTGTATTCATAAATACATTGTAATCACCTAATTGTGCCGGCGAGAATGGTTGAATATAGACATCCTGTGTACCGTTTGAATAATGGTACCAAACACTTACTGTATTAATATAATAAATCCTGTCCAATGTACAATTGCTCCCCAATTGGCTTTCGGCTTGCTTTTGCAGGTAATCATTGTAAGCAAACTCAGCGGAGATACCATTTCCATATTCAAGAATAACAGGCATATCCGTTCTTGCACTCACCATAATATTACCATACTTGCCATTTCCCCATTGAGCTTCACGGCAGCCGTTTTGTATTCCTTCCCTACAGTACTGCAAAGCTGCATCCTGATCGAATGAATCTTCGTTAAGAACGTAGTTAAATCTGTAAGCAACTATATTATCATCAGCAGAATAATAAACTATGGGAATGGCCGGTGCCACCTTACCCCACAGGATTTCTGCATTTCTGTCAGCGATAACCTTTGCTTCATCAATTGAAATATTCCTGGTTTGACCAGAAAGTATTACAGAAATTGAAAATAAAAATGTGAATAATGTAAATCTTTTCATTTCAGATAAATTTAATGGTACAATAATTACTTATTTTGGTGGGTATAAATTTAGAAAGAAATAATATTAAAATCAAATTAATAAATGCTTAAAATATATTTAAATGAGTGTTAAATTTTATAAATAACTGTCAATTAAAAAGATCTGTGATATTTTTTGTCAATTACAGGTTTAAAACTTTTCCGTAATTATCCTAAAGTATGAGTGAAATAAGCGGTTGTGGAAATGATAGATTTTATCTATATGTGTTAAAAATCAATTGGTCCGGTTTCAATTTATCTTTAAGGGCGGTAACTTTTATTTCTCCGGGTTTCTCTCCGGTTCTAACCAATATAGTTCCGATTCCTGCCTCAGTTCCCACGGGTTCAGGATTCAGAATTTCTGCTTCCCCTTCAATGGTAAATTCGATCGTTGCTCCGTTAACCGGGACAATGGTGCCGTTTGAATCAATCAGTGCAGCATATACAAAAACAACGTCATTCACTCCATATTGGGGAGGACGGCCGCTTTCATCCAGCCATAACCGGATGGCTGCAGGTTTTCGGGGAGTAGTTATTGTGTGGGATGTAACTTCGCCTCCTGCTAAATAACCTTTTGCTTCCAGTCTTCCGGGTTTAAACCTATTCAACACAAAAGTAAATGGAGGATGAGAAAGGTTGTTTGAGATTCTGTTTGTATCGGGTTTTTGATGGGCGATCAGGCTGTCGTTCAGAAAAAGTTCCACCCTTTCACAATTGCTGAAAACCCTTACGTTGAGCTCTGATTCTTCATTCCAGTAGGAAGCAATGTAAACCATCGGGCCGCTTGTATGACGAGGTGAGATTTCGTCAGGATCACGCTGGCTTTGGAAAAAATAATGACTGAACTTGGGCAACCGGTTGATGGACATGATCCCCGAGGCCTCCAGGTCTTCCGAATAACCGCGGTTATAGTCGAACATCGCCCAATAACCATCGGCAAAGGCCGGTGTAATCATATTGTCGTTGTGGGCCTCCTGTATATTGATAGCTTGTTGCAGTAACCTTCTTTCTCCTGCCGATAACAACTGCCTGCTCGACCTTTCTTCCTCCAACAGACCGCCCCAGGCATCCTGATTGAATCCGGCATTCAGGGCGTAATATTCCCAGTCGCCGTATTCTGAAACGATATAAGGTTTTTCAGGTTCTATATAGTGTTGCAATCGATGCTGCCTTGCCTGAAGAAATATGTCATAACCATATTCCTGCCAACCGGCTGTAAAACAATGCTCACCGGGATATTCTTCATGTGCTGTTTGAATGGCACGATCGATAAACTCCTCCGGCATCCAGGATTCGTTCAGTGATACTTCCCAGGCCAAAACGCAGGGGTGGTTCCGGTCGCGGCGAATCATTTCGCGGCAGGTCTGGATTGCCTGATCCTGGAATGCTTCATCTTCATTGAAATATTGCCAGCCGGGAATGGCATCCAGAACCAAAAGGCCCAATTCATCACAGGCCTCCATAAAAGCGGGGGAGTGGGGATAATGGGAAAGCCGCACATAATCGAAGCCGGCATCCTTGATCTTTTTTGCATCCCGGTATTGGGCTTTGTTGCTCAACGCATAGCCAATGTATGGATATTCCTGGTGGCGGTTAACACCCCTCAGAAACATTTCCTTTCCGTTGATGGTAAACCGGTCTTTGGTGATCTCAAACTTCCGTAATCCGATCCTCGTAGTGTCAACATCCCTTATTTTTCTATCCTCTTCCAGTTTTGTGACGAGTAAATACAGGTTTGGACTGTATGGAAACCATAGTTTGGGATCGACTATTTCCATGTCGTTTACTTGTTCAACTGCTTCGTTGCCTAATATGTCCCGGGGATTTGCCTGATACCTGATGACCATTTTATCGCCGAAATATAATTCATGAACCAAAGAAATGTTTTTCGTTTCTTTAAAGTCATTCCGGATGTGGGTTTGAATACTGACAACAGCCAAACTATCATTCACTCTGGGATAGGTGATAAATATACCTCCGCTTCCAGGCAGGTTTTCGAAAATGGCGTCGGTGATGTACAGTTTATCCTTAATTATAAAAAATACATCCCTGTAAAGGCCGCCATAAGTATTGAAGTCAAGGAGATGGAGCGGCTTGGGCCCGGTAATGGGATTATCGCGGTTGTCGAGCTTCACCAGGAATTCATTTCTTTCTCCGATATTTGCTTCTTCTGAAAAGTCAATGACAAAAGGCAAATAACCGCCCAGGTGTTTGGTCTTTTTGATTCCGTTTACCCAGACCTCAGCTATATTCATGCCGCCTTCAAAACGGAGGAATAATTTTTTGCCCTTGTATTGGTGGGGTACCATAAAACTTTTCCGATACCAGCAGGTGCCCTGCCACTGATCATTGACGATCAACGGTTCAATAACGGGCGTGTGCGGCAGGTTCACAGTTTCCCATGAATTATTATCTGAAAAAATTGAAATCGAATCATCACCAATGATAAATTCCCAATTTTCAGTGAAAAGGAATTTCTTACTAACGGAAGTTTCTGATTGATTTAAACAATTTGTGAGAACCAAAAGGATTCCAAAAATGATAAGAAATTGTGCTGTCTTTTTGGTAAACAAAACGAATGGTTTTTAGGATCAATTTTTAATTTTCATGATGCTTATTGCGGTGCCGCCTCCCGCTGCCAGTTTCAATTCCAATGAACTGCTATTGCCGACTTCCATTTTTTCAATTTCAAGAGATGTGGGGTTTTTATCCCAATGGGCGTCCTTCCCGTCTTTGCAAATGGTTGCTTCATAACCGGTCCCAGGTTCAAGAAATTCGAGGGTAATGTTTAAAGTTCTTTCATTTTCATCAGTAATGCTTCCCACAAACCAATTCCCGGTTTCCCTCTCCTGCCTGGCTATAGTGACAAAATCTCCCGGTTCACCATTTAAAACAATCGATTGTTCCCAATCAACGCCAACATCCCGGATAAATTGAAATGCAGGTTGGTTTTTATAATTTTCTATCAGGTCGGCAACCATTTGAATGGGGCTGTAAATCACAACATATAATGCCAGTTGCTGGGCCAGGGTTGTATTCACCTGATTATCGGTCTTCCAGGGGTTTAGTTTGATGTTAAATATGCCCGGGGTGTAATCAATTGGTCCGGCCAGCATGCGTGTAAATGCAACGATGCTCAGGTGTTCCGGCGGATTGCCCCCATCCACCGACCAGGCGTTGAATTCCTGCCCGCGTAATCCTTCACGGGAGATGGCATTCGGATAAGTGCGCCGGATACCTGTTGGTTTTATAGGTTCATGGGCATCAACGGCAATTTCATATTTGGCCGCAGTTTCAAGTACTTTCCGGTAATGGTTTATCATCCACTGCCCGTGATGATATTCTCCCTTTGGAATGATCTTCCCCACATAACCTGTTTTTACCGCATGAATTCCAAGTGATTTCATCAGCGAATAAGCCGTATCCAGTTGTTTTTCATAAGTCCTCACTGCTGCAGAGGTTTCGTGGTGCATAATCATTTTAACGCCCTTTTCCTTTGCATACACCACCACTTTCTCCAAATCATAGTCAGGATAAGGGGTCACAAAATCGAAAACGCCTTCGCGGTCTTCAAAACCTACCCAGCGTTCCCAACCTGTATTCCAGCCCTCTACCAGCAATCCCTCGATATTGTTGGCGGCGGCAAAATCGATCAGTTCTTTGGCATGTTCTGTGGTTGCTCCGTGCTTACCGCCTTCATAGGCCCAGGTTGATTTTCCGAGGTGCATTTCCCACCATATGCCCACATATTTCATCGGTTTGAACCAATTGATATCTCCCAGTTTATTGGGTTCATTCAAATTAACGATCAACCTGGATTCGATCAATCCGCCGGCCCATTCCGAGATTTGAACGGTTCTCCAGGGAGTTTCGAATGGAACTGTCCGGAGAACTTTGTATTCGGTGCGTTCCGATCCCACCAGGCAACTTTGCATGATGAGGTTTTCGGTGTCTGCTTTTAGGGTCATACCGGCATAATCAGTCAGGTTGGCTTCGTGAAAACTGAGGTAAACGCCTTCGGATGTCTTCATGGTAATGGGCGTATTGACAGCATTTTCGGGTATATAGGTTTGGGCCAGGCTGGTATGATTTCGTTTTGAAATGGCATCAATTTCCGAAAATTTGGTGGTGTTGTACAGGTGCTCATAAATGTCCCAATCGCCGGGCTGCCACCAGCAGAGGTGATCCCCGGTGAGTTTGAATTGCGTGTTTTCTTCCTTGATATTTACCGCCTTCAACAATTCCTGTTCGGGAAATTCATATCTAAAACCCATTCCATCATCATAAACCCTGAATTCGATGTTCATCCTTCGTTTCATGCCAGTGGTTTCTTCCAGGTAAATTTTCAACCGGTTGAAATGATTTCTGACGTATCGCTGTTCACCCCAGGGCATTTCCCAGGTATCATCTGATGAATCATGCTCAGTTCCTGTAATCCTAAAGTTTTTATTCATTGGCTCCTGGTCAACGAATTCAAATCCCATCAATGACGTATCAAGGATCATGTTATTTTTGAATGCGACACTATAGCCCGGAGTCCCAATTTCATTCAATAGGAATGATATTTTTAAATCCCCGGAGGGAGATGTAACTTCGTGTTTCATTTTTTCGGGATTGCAACTTAAAAATATTAAAATTGACAGGGAATAACTAACCGTGAGCAGGGATTTGATTTTTAGCCGGTTCATAAGCGTTAATTTTTGTTTAATAAAAATTCAAGCGGAATATGCAATCTTTTTTGCCAGGAAAGTTCAGTGTGATCGCTACCTTCAAATTTCAATGTGACCCATCCCACACCATTCATGTACCCTGACTGTTCCATCACCGAATCAACTTTCAGTTGGTGCGGCCCGTAAAGGGCATCCAGGGTTTTGGTGCCGTAATCAAAATAATATTTGTGGTTTTTGGGAGATGGCAGGTGCTCCGAAAAATACATGGCAAAAGCATCGGAAAATTCGGGGCCGTTGTACTGCAGGCTTCCCAAAAAGTGGGATGACAGGCATCCGGCACCCCTGAATATTTCCGGGTATTCGGTAATGGCATAGGCTGAGATCAGTCCTCCCATGCTCGATCCCATGATAAAAGTATTTTTTTGATCGGGTTTGGTACGGTAGGTACTGTCGATCATAGGCTTTAGTTCATTTACGATAAATTTCAGGTATTCATCTCCGAGCGGTTCACCCTCATATTCCTTGATCAAAACGTTTTGAATTTTTTCGTTCATCATATAAAAAGGCTTGTCAGGCATGTATTCGCGGAATCGTTTTGGTGTGTTCCATATTCCCACTACGATCACTTCGGGGATTTTCCCCCGTTTGCTGTACTCAATAACAGTTTCGGGCACTCCCCAGGTGTTCCCTCCGTATGCCGTTGCCTGTTCAAATAAATTCTGTCCATCATGCATATAAATAACCGGGTATTTATTGTGTTCATTTTTATGATAGGAAGGCGGTAGCCAAATTTCCACATTTCTTTCATCCACATATTCCGATTTCATGTAATCTATTTTGATCCTTGTGCCTTTCTCCACTTGATTACAGGTTATTAAAAAAAACAAGGTTAAAATGAGCAATACATAATTGGCGGTGTAATTATGATCAAACCTTTCCATACATTCTGCCGATTTAGTTACCGAGCTATAAAATTAACCTTATTTTTGTTATTCATGAATTCCATTTGAACTGAAAAATATTTAGTATGAAAAATTTTATAACTGGCTTTATAATAACCCTTGCTTTTACCTCAATTGCTATGGCAAAATATACCGTTGGGCATTTCGAACCGCCTTTTTGGTGGACCGGAATGAAGTACTCAGAATTACAACTGCTGGTTTACGGGCCAAATATTTCAGACCTCAAACCGGTTATCAATTATCCGGGAGTTACTTTAAAAGAGGTCATACGGGTGCAAAGCCCGAACTACCTGTTTATCAATATTCAAATACATGAGGATGCGTTGCCGGGCAGTTTTTCCATCGATTTTAAGAGTCTTGCCCGAACGGAGGTTTCTCATATCTATACATTGTATGAGAGGGAAAACAACTCTGCCGAAAGAGCGGGCTTCAACAATACGGATGTTATTTACCTGATCACTCCCGACCGCTTTGCCAACGGTAATCCCGGGAATGATACCATCAGAGGCTACGGCGACAAACTCGACCGCTCAGACCCACAAGCCAGACATGGAGGTGATCTGCAAGGGGTGATAGATCACCTGGACTACATCAGCGATATGGGGTTTACTTCCATCTGGTTAAACCCGGTTTTGGAAAACAGGATGCCAAGGACTTCCTATCATGGTTATGCGATTACTGATTTTTACCAGGTTGACCCCCGCTATGGTTCCAATGAGGATTATAAGAACCTTGGAAAATTATGCCGTGAAAAGGGGATCAAACTGATCATGGATATGGTCATGAACCACTGCGGTTCGCAACACTGGTGGATGAAGGACATGCCACAGGAGGACTGGATCAATTTTAGCGGGAAGTATGTCGGTACAAACCACCTGCGGTCGAGCGTACAGGATCCCTATGCTCCTTCTTCTGAAAAGGAACTTTTTCATACAGGTTGGTTCGTTACGGCCATGCCCGACATGAACCAGAAAAATGAGCTCATGGCTGCCTATTTGATCCAAAATTCGATTTGGTGGATTGAGTATGCACATTTGCAAGGGATCAGGCACGATACACATAGTTATCCCGATAAAGACTTTATGTCGGATTGGTCATGTGCGATTTTAAGTGAATATCCGAACTTCAACATTGTGGGGGAGGAGTGGAGCCCCAACCCGGCCATTGTATCATACTGGCAAAGGGGGAAAGTAAACCCTGACGGATACACGTCGTGCATGCCCTCAATGATGGATTTCCCAACCCAGTTTACACTTGTGGAAGGACTTAATGAACCTGAATCCTGGGGCAAAGGGTTTATTAAAATGTATGAGATGCTGGCCAATGATTTCCTTTATGCCAATCCTTTCAGCCTGGTGATCTTCCCTGATAACCACGATATTAGCCGGTTCTACACCCAGGTGAATGAAAATCTGGACCTGTTTAAGATGGGTTTGGCTTATATCCTTACCATGCGTGGTATTCCACAGATTTATTATGGAATGGAGATTTTAATGAGCAACCCGGGGACCGATGCCCATGGTGTGATCCGAAGCGATTTCCCGGGCGGATGGAAGAATGACCCGGTGAATGCTTTTACCGGTGGCGGCTTGTCAAAAGAACAGTCAGAAATTAAAGATTATCTAAAAACATTATTGAATTGGAGAAAGAATAAAGGTTGTGTTCATGAAGGGAAGCTTCTTCATTACAATCCCCTAAACGGGATTTATGTTTATTTCAGGTTTAACAAAGAGCAAACCGTTATGGTTATTTTAAATAAGAACCAGGAAAGTAAAAAATTGGAAACCGACAGGTTTCGGGAGGTTGTCAAAGGTAAAACCACCGGAACTGACGTGGTCGGCGGAAATATTTTTGACCTTTCTAACCTGATGGTTCCGGCACGATCAGCACTGATTCTGGAACTAAACTAAACTTCATGAAAAAATTTAGTTATACATTAATATTATACACTGCTAAGCAAATTGGATTTTTATTGGTGGCCGGAATGTCAGTTATTACGGTCTCATGCAGCCAACCTGAGAGACCGGCAAAACCGAATATCCTTTTCATCATGGCTGATGACCATGCTTTCCAGGCAATCAGCGCTTACGGATCGGGGCTTATTCAAACACCCAATATCGATCGCCTGGCTCAAGAAGGGATCAGGTTCGACCGGGCATTTGTTACAAACAGTATCTGTTCTCCCAGCCGCGCTGTGATCCTTACAGGCAAATTCAGCCACCTCAACGGATTACGCGATAACGTGGCTGTATTCGACAGCACGCAGCAAACATTTCCAAAACTTCTACAAAAAGCCGGTTACGAAACGGCTGTTATCGGCAAATGGCACCTGAAATCGGAACCCACCGGTTTTGATTTCTGGAAGGTACTTCGCGACCAGGGTGACTACTATCAGCCTGAATTTAAAACCCCGGAAGGATTGGTGGAAGAAAAGGGCTACGTTACGGATGTTATTACCGATCTGGCCATCGACTGGCTTGAAAACAAGCGTGACCGGGAAAGGCCATTCCTGTTATTATGCCAGCACAAAGCCCCGCATCGCGAATGGTTGCCGGCCCAGCAGCATCTGGATGAGTTCATGACCTGGGACATCCCCGAGCCATCCTCCCTTGCCGATGATTATGCCAACCGGGGAACAGCCGCAAAAGAAGCAGAAATGCGAATCCTGGATCATATGGGATATTCGAGTGATCATAAGATTCCTCCCGATTCGGTTGAAAAGCTTGGTGTCAAAGAGTTTCAGAACTGGTACAAACCGGTTTATTTTCACAATTACAACCGGATGACTGCTGACGAGAAAAAACACTGGAAAGATATTTATAACCCGGTAGTCGACAAATTCATGAAAGATTCATTGAAAGGGAATGATTTGTTGAAATGGCGGTATCAAAGGTACATGCAGGATTATCTGGCAACCATCAGGTCGGTGGATGAGAGCGTGGGAAAGATCCTATCATGGCTGGATGAACATGGGCTGGCAGATAACACCATAGTGGTTTACACTTCCGACCAGGGATTTTACCTGGGAGAACACGGTTGGTTCGACAAGCGGTTCATGTATGAGGAATCGTTTCGTACGCCTTTGATCATGAGGTGGCCCGATTGGATAAAACCCGGGAAAGTTGATCCGCACCTGGTTCAGAACCTCGATTTTGCCGGGACTTTTCTCGAACTGGCCGGGGTTAACATTCCCAATGATATGCAAGGAGAAAGCCTGATTCCTTTATTCAGGGGGAAATCACCTCAATGGCGGGATGCCTTGTATTACCATTATTATGAATACCCCGGAATTCATGCTGTGAAGCGACATTATGGAATCAGAACCGATCGCTATAAATTGATTCATTTCTATTACGATATCGATGAATGGGAAATGTACGATCTTTTAAATGACCCGCACGAAATGAACAATATATATAATAAACCGGAATTTCAAAATACGCAGTTAATGTTAACTGCAAAACTCGATAGTTTAAGGGCTAATTACCGCGATTCCGATTCTCTCACCAGCCAAATACTGGAGCAGGATTTGACTATACTGGAAGATAGCGAATAAAAAACCCCGACCTTATAAGACCGGGGTTTAAAAATTTTAAAATCTAAATTTAGTTTTTCAGGAATTTGGTTGCCTGTACTTCACCATTTTGATGAACTACGATCATGTACATTCCTGTATTCAGTTCAGCTACATCAATGTTAATTGATTCGTTGTTGATTTGATTTACAGTTCTTACCTTCATACCGGCCATGTTGTAAATTTCGATCATTTCAGCATTTTCGAGTTTGTCAATGGTTAACATATTGCTGGCTGGATTTGGGTACAAATTAAATGTAACCGCAGGGTGTTCATTGATACCTACAACGCCCCAAATGTTGTTGATCGTTTTTGTGGTATCAGCGGTGAAAGTCCTGTTCGGGTCACCGGTCCATTCGCCATTATCCCAACTTGCGGTATCATTAATAACTCGGAAATATTTATAAGCATAATCTCCTTCGTAGAGGACCAAAGTGATCGTGTAGATCATGTCGTTATCTTCAGTTGGGGACATCATATAATTTGTAATCGTACCGGGTTGTGCCCAACCGTTGGCAAGGTCGCCTGCAATGTATACATCATCTGTTTCCGGATCGAATGGATCGGCATCGGTCATATCAACATTGAAAGTAACCCAAACCGGTTTGTCAGCCCACACATCATCATAAGTAGTTTCTCCTGTAACAATAACTACGCGGTTCGGGTCACCGGTCCATTCACCAAAATCCCAGGTTGGTGCGCTTTCGACAAGGAAATATTTATATTGAATTTCTCCGATTTCTTCCAATGCAAATGTTTTGGTGTAAATCATGGAACCGGGTTCGGTTTCTTCGAGCATGAAATCGGTGTTTGATCCGGGTTGTGCCCATCCGAGGAAACTTCCAGCAATATAAACCGATTGTGTGGCAGGATCGAAATCTTCTGCCTCATTCATATCAACATTGAAAGTAACATTGGTGAGGGTCATCGGATTCGGATCGTCGCTGAAAATAATATCATCAAAGTAAATGGTGATATCTTCAGTCAAACCAACAGGATCAATAAAATCCGGCATGAATACGACGGTCGGCCATTCACCAGTCCATTCCGAGAAGTCAAATACGATGTCTTCCCATCCGTTGGTGACGGTTTGCTCATTCATGCTGAAAATTTCATGGTTTTCATTCGGTTTTTCGATTTTGAATTTCAGCGGGCTGATACGCGGTTTCCAAACCTTTACGTGCGCATATTTGTTGGTAGTGATGTCAACCGGTGTATCCAGTGCTGACCAGAAACCACCCCATGGCACACCGTCCATATCGCGCAGGAATTCAATCACCTTATGGCTGGTATTGATTCCACTCATGTCGGGATTGACAATTCTGGTCATGGTACTGTTGTCCTCATCACCACCCAGCATCAGGTTCAATGGGATGTGTTCAAAATCTTCAAATACTATAACCGGTGCACTTCCGACGGTAGGATCATCGTTTGCATAGATATTATCGAAATACAAGGTGATGTCTTCTGTCAGGGTAAGTGGATCCTCAAAATCCGGAATGAGCACGATCCGTGTATATTCATCAGGTACAGCGCTCATGTCGAAAACCAATTCTTCCCATTGGTCGGTCAAAGATTGTGCATTCATAGGATACACATCTCCTGAATTAGCCCCGGTAGCCGGATTTTCAAGTTTGAAATCAACCGGGCTGATCCGTGGTTTCCATACCCATAAGTGAATATACTTATTGACAGACGCATCGAAAGGCATATTCAAATCTGCATACCATCCGGCCCAGGGATCACCATCGAAACCACGGACCATTTTGCCTACATACATACTTCCATTTAAAACTGGATCAGGATTGGCAATAACATCCAGAGCACCATTGGTTCCACCTGAAAAAAGGTTCATCGCGATTGTTTCGAAGTCCTCAATTACCCTTTCCTGTGCTGTAAGGTAACTGAAGGAACTTACGGCTAAAACTGCAATAAAAAGTACAAGTTTTTTCATAATAAAAAATTTTTTGTTAATAAATGTTATTTGTTTACAAATCTATAAATAATATTTTTTGCTTTTTCCAATAAAACAAAGTTAATAAAATAAATTAAATAAATTCAGTATGGCAAAAATAGATAATAAAAATTATTGAATCCTACTTTTTACATTACAGCAAGGCATTTTTAAATGTTTTTAACATCTGCGCTCAAAATTACAATGTTTAAAAATGCTCTATTTCAAAACTGTTTTAAATAAATTTATTGTAATTTTAACGTTAAGTTTTTTTTTACATTTGCGCGGTTTTAAGGTAGAATTTGCATATTCAATTGCTTAACACAAAGTAGAAACTTAATAACAACAGTATTATGGTAAAACATTTATTCTCTAAATTGATTTTGCTCATATCATTGCTTTTTGTCTCCTTTATGACATTTGCACAAAGTGGTCCGGTTACCGGGAAGGTGACAGACGCTTCAAATGGGCAAACATTACCTGGAGTTACCATTTTGGTTAAAGGAACAACCAATGGTACTACCACTGATATTGATGGTAATTATACCATAAATGTTACTTCCGGCGATACGCTGGTTTTTTCATTTATCGGATTTCAATCTCAGGAAATTGCCGCAATGCCCAATACAACCCTGAATGTAGCTTTGGAAGTGGAAGCTACTTACCTTGAAGAACTGGTTGTGATCGGCTATGGTGTGGTTAAGAAAAAAGATGCAACAGGCGCTGTCGCTGCAGTTGAATCCGAAAGTTTTAATAAAGGTGTCATCTCTAATCCTGTAGGTTTGATCTCCGGAAAAGTAGCCGGGGTTTCTGTCAGGACTACCAGTGGAGCACCCGGTGCAAGAAATACGATTCGGATCAGGGGCGGTTCATCATTAAACGCCAGCAACGATCCGTTGATCGTGATCGATGGTGTTCCAATATCGAACAATGTGCCCGGAGGGACGCTGGATCCGCTGAACAGCCTTAATCCGAATGATATCGAATCCTTCACTGTGTTGAAAGATGCTTCTGCCACTGCTATTTATGGATCAAGGGCATCCAATGGAGTCATTCTTATCACCACTAAAAAAGGAAAAGAAGGAGGTAAATATCCGTTCCAGGTAAGCTATACAGGCAAATTTTCATACCAGGAAGTTCCCAAAACCATCGATGTTTTAAATTCCGATGAATTTGTCGGCCTGCTGAATGACCGGTATCCAACCCGTTCAGACATGTTGGGAACCTGGACCGATCCGGAAGGAAATCCGGTAGTTTGGAGTAATTTGCCGGATACCTCATTACGCGAGGGCTATAAACAAACCATCCACAATACCGACTGGCAAGATGAAATTTACCAAAATGCTTTTGCAATGGATCATTCAGTGAGTTTTATGGGTGCTTATAAAATCCTGCCATACCGGGTTTCACTCGGTTATACCGATCAGGACGGGATTTTAAAAACAAGTAATTTCAAGCGTACCACCGTTGGTTTATCACTGAATCCAAGTTTACTGGATGATTACCTGAAAGTAAATTTCAATATCAACGGATCATTCATCAAACATACATTTGCCAACCAGGGTGCAATCGGAGCTGCAATACAAATGGATCCTACCAAACCCGTGAACAGCCTCGACGGTTCGTACGGCGGTTATTGGGCATGGTTGGATAACAACGGGATTCCTTATACCCAGCCAACATCTAACCCGGTTTCACAATTGAACATGACAGATGATAAGTCGGATGCAAACAGGTCATTCGGAAACTTACAGTTGGATTATAAATTTCATTTTTTGCCTGAACTCAGGGCCAATCTGAATGTCGGTTATGATTTTTCCAGAAACGAGGGCAACAGATATGTTCCCAACAATGCTGCATGGTCATTCGATGCTACAGACGGCGGAGGAGAAAATAACGATTACGAAAACAGAAATGAAAACAAATTGTTGGATTTTTATTTGAACTATGTTAAGGATATTGAATCAATCAAAAGCCGTTTTGATGTAATGGCCGGTTATTCATGGCAACATTTTTATCAAAGTTCTTATTCTACCAATAGAAACGTACCGGTAATTCTTGATCCGATCACAGGTGATTCAACAGGCCAGTCGCTTATGGAAGAAGTTTTTGACGATCGAAGTGAATATTACCTTATTTCATTTTTCGGACGATTCAACTATACATTCAACGAAAAATATTTACTCACATTTACTTTGCGTAATGATGGAACTTCACGCTTCAGTCCTGACAACCGTTGGGGCTTATTCCCGGCAGTTGCCCTTGGTTGGAAAATCAATGAGGAAGGATTCCTGAAAGATTCACGGTCAATCAGCCAGTTAAAACTACGTTTGGGCTGGGGTGTTACCGGACAACAGGACATCGGCGGCTATTATGATTACCAGGGTAGATACACCTATTCGAATTTATATGCGCAATATCCATTCGGAGGTAGTTATTACATCACACTCCGTCCCGAAGGGTATAACGCAAATCTGAAATGGGAAGAAACGACGACCTGGAATATCGGTTTGGATTATGGATTTATGGAAGACCGTATTTATGGTTCTATCGACGTTTACCAGCGAAATACGAAAGACCTGCTTAGTTATGTCCCGGTCCCGGCAGGTTCCAACCTGAGTAATTACATCAATAGAAATATTGGTAAACTTGAGAATAAGGGTATCGAATTCCTGATTAATGTAAAAGCAATATCCAACGAAGAATGGCAGTGGGATATCGGATTTAATATGACCTACAATGTAAATGAGATCACCGAATTATACCAGGGGGCAAGTATTGCAACCGGCGGAATTGCAGGTGGTGTTGGAAATAACATACAGGAACATGCCGTAGGAGAGGCTACTTCCACTTTTTATGTTTACGAACAGGTTTACGACCAGGATGGCAACCCTATCGAAGGATTATATGTTGACCGGAACGGCGACGGCCAGATTACAACCTCTGATAAATATTACTTTAAAAAGCCGGCACCCGATTATATGCTCGGTATTACCTCGAATTTGAGCTATAAAGACTGGAATTTGTTTTTTGCAGGACGGGCTAACATCGGCAATTTTGTCTACAATAACGTTCAGTCGGAAAATAGTTGGCTTAACAGGATGTACCGTTCGGAAGGACCTTACCTGAGCAACATTACGTCTGCTTATTCGGAAACCAATTTCGAAACGGCAAAATATTTCTCAGATTACTGGATTCAAAATGCCGCATTCTTCAAAATGGATGAAATCACTTTGAGTTACACATTTAAGAAAGTTGTTGCCGATCGATTGAATATCAGGTTATCTGCTACCGTTAACAATGCCTTTGTAATTTCGCAATACGACGGGCTTGATCCTGAAGTTGAAAGCGGTATCGATGGCAATATTTTCCCACGAAGCAGAGTCTGGCTATTCGGTGTAAATCTTGTTTTCTAATATTAAAATGAAAGGACAATGAAAATGAAAAAAATATATTTAACACTCGTTTTAATCACAGGATTTTCACTCATGTTTAATTCCTGTGTTAAGGATCTGGATACCGTTCCGATCGATCCGGATGTACTAACTGCTGATAAAGTTTTTGAAGATCCCGAAGCCTATACCCAATTTTTGGCCAAAGTTTATGCAGGTTTGGCTGTGTCGGGCCAGCAAGGGCCTGCCGGTCAGGGAGATGTTAGCGGTATTGACGAGGGATTCGGTCAGTATTTACGTGGTTTTTGGTACCACCAGGAATTATCAACCGATGAAGCTGTTATTGGCTGGGATGATGCCACAATTAAGGATTTTCACTGGCACCAGTGGGGTGACGGAGACGTATTTATTGCAGCCATGTATTACAGGATCTATTACCAGATTTCCTTGTGCAATGAATTTCTGCGCCAGACCACGGATGGCTTGCTGAATGAACGCGGTGTCACTGACGACTGGAAAGCAAAAATTACCTATTACCGTGCTGAGGTCAGGTTTTTAAGGGCATTGAGTTACTGGCATGCACTGGATCTTTTCGGGGATGGGATTCCTTTTGTTACTGAAAATGACCCTGTTGGTGACTTTTTCCCACCAGCTACCAATAAAGAGAATTTATTCAGCTATATTGAATCTGAATTAATTGCTGCTGAACCCGATTTGTATGATCCTCCACATCCTGAATATGGACGCGCCGATAAAGGAGCCGCCTGGATGTTACTGGCTAAATTATATTTAAATGCTGAAATTTATATAAATCAAAGTAAGTATTCCGAATGTATGAACTATTGCCAGATGATAGTGAACGGGCCGTATTCATTGGCACCGACTTACCACCAATTATTTTTGGCCAACAATGATATGGATCCGACTACCATGCAGGAAATCATTTTCCCCATCCGTTATAATGGCGTAAATACACAAACCTGGGGTGGAACTACATTTATTATTGCAGCTTCTATTGGAGGTGAAATGGTAGCACAGGATTATGGAACTGCTGAAAGATGGGGCGGTACAAGAACTACCAAAGAAATTGTAAACCTCTTCTCAGAAAATGATGGCCGCGCTTTGTTTTTCACCCAAGGGCAGAGTCTTGAAATAGACGACATTTCGGCTTTTGAAAATGGATATGCGGTCACTAAATTCAGGAATGTTTATTACACTGAAAACGGCGATACCATTCCGGGTTCGAACGAAACTCATATGGATACGGATTTCCCC
Source organism: Bacteroidales bacterium (assembly GCA_016933115.1). Lineage (GTDB taxonomy): Bacteria > Bacteroidota > Bacteroidia > Bacteroidales > JAADJA01 > JAADJA01. Next base: position 18,210 of record JAFGBL010000246.1, read on the forward strand.
ATGTTCCGTTTGGGAGATGTTTACCTGATGTATGCTGAAGCCAATTTAAAAGGTGGTGGCGGAAACCAGAGCGAGGCCATTGATTATATTAATGCCCTTAGGGACCGTGTTGGTGCTGCTGATATTTCAGCCGGCGACTTAACAGATCAATTTATTCTCGATGAGCGGGGCCGCGAACTTTACTGGGAGTGTCACCGCCGTACCGATTTGATTCGGTTTCATAAATTTACAGGAAGCGATTATATTTGGACATGGAAAGGAAATATCCAACAAGGCCGTGCAACAGATGCAAAATATGATTTGTACCCCTTACCGGCTCAGGATGTAAATGCCAATCCGAATTTGAGTCAAAATCCAAATTATTAAACTTTGAAATACAATCAATCATGAAAAAGATAATTTTTATACTTACGGTTATTCTGGGAATAGTTTTGTTTTTCTCAGCCTGTGAGAAAAATGACAAAGAGCCGAAGTTAACACTAATAACGGCACCACAGATTTCAAATCCTGCCAATGGATCATCCGTTGTTTTAACCCTGGCCGATTCAGCTAATCCTGTTATTATTGACTGGACGGCTGCCTCCTATGAAATTTCAGGTGAAAATGAACTTCCCATGCCTACTTATTCACTGCAAATGGACTTTGTTGGTAATAATTTCGGCGGGGCAAAAGAATTGGTTAATACACAGGGCATTTCTTATGAAACCATTGTGTATAATCTGAACAACTCTTTAATCAGTTTAGGTATGGCAGGGGATTCCACCGGCGATATTGAGTTTCGTGTAGTAAGTGCCATTAGTGGTGCGGTAAATACAGATGCCTCTTCGGATATTGTGATGATGACTGTAACAACATTTACGCCTCCTGAACCCCCGTCACCAACAGAACCAACATTGTGGATCCCTGGTGATTATCAAGGTTGGGATCCGGCATCTGCTCCGGTTATATACTCTTATACAGATGACGGTGTTTTCAAAGGGTATATGTATATGCCTGAAGGTGGTACTTATGAGTTTAAGTTCACCAGTGCACCTGATTGGGATCATACAAATTTTGGATATGGAGGAGAAGGTTTACTAGATACTGATCCGGGAGCTGGTAATCTTGTTTTGCCGGGTCCTGGTGGATACCAGGTTGTTGTGGATACAGTTAACCTTACCTGGAATTATGGCGATGGTGTTCAAAATTGGGGTGTTATTGGTGAATGGCTTGCATGGGCAGAAGATATTGATATGATTTGGGATTCTGATAATCAATATCTTACGCTTACTATTGATGTTCCCGACGCAACAAATAACAGATTTAAATTCAGGGCAAATGATACTTGGGACGTAAACCTTGGTGCCAAGTCTCCAGATGATGGAACACTTGTTCAGGGCGGAGCCGATATTCCTATTCCGGCACCTGGTAATTATACATTTATTTTAGATTTTAAAACAGAATTACCTACTTATCAGTTAATTGCTAATTAGCTGGCAAAGGTTTTTTAATTCTTTAAAAGGGCTGCCAAAAATGGGCAGCCCTTTTTTATTTTGTTAACTTTGCCCCAATGAAATATTGTTATTCAATTAAGTTTATTAAAATGAAACATTACAGGATATTTTTAAAACAGATTTTAACCTTTCTTTTTCTATTTGTTCTGATATTCAATACTTCAGCACAAACAGCCTATACCGATCCCGAATTTCCAATTGCCGATGATCCTGTTACAGTTTACTTTAATGCGACGGGAACACCTTTGGAAAATTATAACGGCGATGTTTACACGCATACCGGTATCACGGTGAATGGCGATCAATGGCAGCATGTGATCGGTGAATGGGGGATCAACACAACCCAGCCTAAACTTACCAAGGTGAGTTCGAACCTCTACAAGTTGGAAATGACACCAAACATCAGGAATTTTTACGGAGCTTCGGCATCCGAAGAAATAACCGAAATGTGTTTTGTGTTCAGGAATTCAGAATCCAACCTCCAGTCCGTTGACCTTTTTCTGCCCGTTTTCAGTGATGAATTGAGTATATTTTTGCAGGAACCCCAAGCCGATGAGTTTTTTATCCTCGAAAATGATAACATTGAAATATATGCCATCAGTCCGCAAGCAGACAGCATGTTTGTATTGGTTAATGACATTGAAGTTGTTGCCGTTGAGGGAATCTATCTGGATGCCCAGATCACGGCTGAAAGTTATGGCAATTACTGGGCTGAACAGATGGTAAAAATCGTGGCTAAAAATAGTGAAGATACTGTATTTGAATCATTCATTTATAAGGCCATTCCTGAGAATATGGCTGAACTTCCAACTGGAGTTATCGACGGGATCAATTATATTGATGAAAACACCGTCATCCTGTCGCTCTATGCACCTTTGAAAAAATTTGTTTTTGTGGTTGGTGAATTTAACAACTGGGAAGCAAATGAAAACAGTTACATGCACAGAACTTCGGATGGAGACCGTTATTGGATTCAAATCGATGGATTGGTTGCCGGTCAGGAATATGCGTATCAATATGTAGTTGACGACCTTGTCAGGGTGGGCGATCCCTACTGTGAAAAGGTTCTGGATCCATGGAATGACCAATATATCGGCAACACTACCTATCCCAATCTAAAACCCTATCCAACCGGTTATGGTCAAGGTATCGTTTCGGTATTGCAAACCAACCAGGAGGTTTATGCGTGGCAAAATAACGGTTTTACTGCACCGGATGTAACCGACCTGGTTATTTATGAACTTCTGGTCAGGGATTTTACGGAAGGGCATACCTTTAATTCAACCATCGGGAAACTCCAGTATTTCAAGGATTTGGGTATCAATGCCATTGAATTGATGCCGGTAAATGAATTCGAAGGAAACCTGAGTTGGGGGTATAATCCCAACTATTATTTTGCCGTGGATAAGTATTATGGGCCAAAGAATTCGCTGAAAGCTTTTGTTGATGCCTGCCACAATGAAGGCATCGCGGTGATCCTCGACGTGGTTTACAACCACTCTTTTGGAACTTCGCCATATGTGATGATGTATTGGGACAATAGTATCAACAGGCCATCGGATGATAGCCCATTCTATAATGTTGAACCAAAACATGATTTTAATGTGGGTTATGATATGAACCATGAAAGCACTGCCACAAAACATTATATAAGCCGGGCATTAAAATTTTGGCTGGAAGAATTTCATGTTGACGGTTACCGCTTCGACCTTTCAAAAGGATTTACTCAAAATAACACACTTGGAAATACTGGTCAATGGGGGCAATACGACGCATCCAGGATTGATATTTTGGAAGATTATGCCGATACTATCTGGTCGGTGAATGAGGATGCTTACGTGATATTGGAGCATTTTGCAGATAACTCCGAAGAAAAGGTTCTCGCCAACAATGGAATGATGCTTTGGGGAAATATGAACTACAATTATCTGGAAGCTGCCATGGGCTATACCGAAAATTCCAACCTGGATTGGGCCTCCTACCAGGAAAGGGATTGGAATAACCCAAATTTGGTTGCATACATGGAGAGCCATGATGAAGAGCGGATGATGTATAAAAACGTTACCTGGGGAAGGGAAGACAATCCTGATTATCTTGTTACCGACACCAATATAGCTCTAAAAAGGGTGCCCCTTGCAGCGGCATTTTTCTTCAATATTCCCGGCCCGAAAATGATTTGGCAATTTGGCGAACTCGGATACGACTATTCCATCGAATATAACGGAAGAACCGGTGAAAAACCCATCCGTTGGGATTATTTCGATAATTACTGGCGCAGGCTCGATTACAACCTGTTTGCTTCCATGATTCATTTAAAAACCAATTATCCAACCTTCAGAACAACCGATTTTGACCTCAATGTCGGAGGGGCTCAAAAGCAGATTCACCTCAACCATGCGGAAATGAACGCTACAATCATCGGTAACTTTGACGTTTTTGAAAACGACATGACGGTTTCATTTCAACATACGGGCAAATGGTATGACTATTTTGCAGGTGATTCTATTGATATCTCCTCTTCCGGTTATGATATGATGTTGGCTCCAGGCGAATTCAGGATCTTTACGGATAAAAAGCTGATCCGTCCGGAGATTGGTTTGGGAGTTGAAGATCAGTCAGGCTTCACAGGAGGATTTAGTGCGGTTTATCCAAATCCATCGGGTGATAAGTTCAACATTGCCTTATGCCTCGATGAAAAGGCCGATGTATCGTTATCTGTTTATTCCATTACCGGATCAAAAATAAAGGTGATACTTGATGAAGAGATGAATCCGGGAGAATATACTTTTGTATGGTACGGGACCGATGACTCGGGCCAGAAAGTGCAACCCGGTTTATATTTTGCCGAATTGATCATCAATGGAAATCGGGAGATTAAAAAGTTAAGTCTCTTCTGATGATTCAAGATGAAATTTACTGAGGTTATCGGGCAGGAGGAGGTTAAGCAGAAACTGGTAAAGACAGTAAAAACCAGCAGGGTGAGTCATGCGCAATTGTTTCTTGGCCCTCCGGGTTCAGGAAAACTTGCCCTGGCCATCGCTTATGCGCAATTTATAAATTGTAAAAACAAAACCGGCGAGGATGCTTGTGGCGAATGCCCATCATGTATCAAATATGCCAAACTGGCCCATCCTGATTTACACTTTATTTATCCCACAGCAACCGTAAAAGGGATTGACAAACCGATGAGTAAGGACTTCATTGCCCAGTGGAGGGAACTGCTGCTCGAAAATAATGCATATATCAGCCTGTCGGACTGGCACAATAAAATTGGGATCGAGAAAAAACAGTCCATAATCAACGCGCGGGATTGTAATGAGATCATTAAAACCCTTTCATACAAATCATTTGAAGCGGAGTACAAGGTGATGGTCATCTGGATGGCAGAAAAGCTGTTTCATTCGGCTGCCCCGAAAATTCTTAAAATTTTGGAAGAACCGCCGGATCGTACTTTGTTTATTCTAATTTCTGAAAACCAGGACCAGGTGATCAATACGATTTTATCGAGAACACAACTGGTGAAAATTCCCAGGATTGAAGATGATGTACTGAGTTCATACCTGATCAATAAAAACCATGAACCTTCTGTTGTCCATGATGTGGTAAGAATCGCAAACGGCGATTTTTTACAGGCTAAATTTCTGATCAGCAACAGAAATGAAGAAGCGGAGAGTTTTTCTTTGTACGTTAAATGGATGCGGCTATGTTATAAGAATAGCGTGGACGAAACCATCGGTTTTGTAAATGAAGTTTCAAAATATCCGAGGGAAAAGCAGAAAAACCTGCTCAATTTTGCCCTTCGGATGACAAGAGAAGGGCTGCTCTTAAACCTGGGAGTCGGACAGGTAACGAAATTAAACCGAAGTGAATCGGATTTCATGAAAAAATTTCACCAGTTTATCAATAACAGGAATGGCGAAGCGATCATCAACGAATTGAACCAGTCGATTTACCATATCGAAAGAAATGCCAATGCCGGTATCCTGTTCCTCGATTTATCGTTAAAGATAGGAAAGATGATAAAAGCATAGAATGAGCATAATATTAAACATGAGCTTTTGGTGTTGATTTGTAAATAAGATTTTGTACACTCATGAATTTTACTAAATTTGGTACTCTTAAACTTGCTAAGCATGGATAACAATAATAATCATCAGGATATAATCGATAATCCTTTTTTTACACGTGGATGTTGCGCTGTTCCAAATCCCAATACGCCCGGTGAAGTTTATAAACCCTCCTGTGCAAAGCTGGATTCCTATAATTGGTTAAAGGATGTGAATGGCAACAACAAGGAAGAGGATTTTGTTGAAGTCAGGTTTAAAAACAGCAAAAAGGATTTTTTCAAAGCTCCCCCGGGTATGGGCCTTGAAACCGGCGACATTGTTGCCGTTGAATCCTCCCCCGGGCACGATATAGGAATAGTTACGCTGGTTGGGGAGATTGTCAGACTCCAGATGAATAAGAAAAAATTCAAACTCGATCCGGAACAGCTCAAAAAAATCTATCGCCGGGCACGTTCGTCGGATATCGAAAAATGGATCAGTGCAGTTGAAGAAGAAGAAGCCGGGATTTTTAAAACCAGGAAAATGGCTGCCGACCTTGGCCTGGATATGAAGGTTAACGACGTGGAATACCAGGGCGATAAAACGAAGGCTATCTTTTACTATACGGCAGAGGACCGGGTCGATTTCAGGGAATTGATCAAAATGATGGCCGACAGGTTTAAGGTCCGGATTGAAATGCGGCAGATCGGAGCCCGACAGGAAGCGGCCAGACTGGGAAGCATAGGCTCCTGCGGAAGGGAGGCCTGCTGTGTTACCTGGCTTACCAATTTTACCTCTGTGACCACGAATAATGCCCGGACTCAACAACTGTCGCTCAATCCTTCCAAACTGGCCGGACAATGTGGTAAACTCAAGTGCTGCCTCAATTATGAGAACGATATGTACCTGGAAGCCTTAAATGAATTCCCTGCCAATGACATTATCCTCAAATCGAAAAAAGGCAATGCCGAATTTCAAAAAGCCGATGTTTTCAAAAGGATCATCTGGTACTCCTACATGGATGATTATGCCAGTATGATGGCCATTCCACTGGATAAAGTATATGAAATCATTAATATGAACAAACAGGGAAAATTGCCTCCGAATATTGAAGATTATGCCGAAACCACAGGCCAGAAAACGGAATATTCCAACGGGGCAGACCAGGATGAACTGAACCGTTTTGATGAGGAATTTAGTTAGGTCAATGATAGAACCCCAGGTGAATAAAAAAGTTTCAGGGAACCGTAATTTTCGGACGGGATTATTCATGGCATTCATCTCAATTGTCATGCTTTCGTGTGACCCCAACAGGGTTTTTGAAGAGAATGTGCACATCAAAGGGAGCGCATGGAATTTAAATGATCCGGTTATTGTGGAAACTGAAATTTTCGACACCGTTTCACCGCTCATGGTTTACTTCAACATCAGGCACAACAACGATTATCGCTACAGTAACCTTTACCTGTTCGTAGATACTTATTTCCCCAATGATACCCACCGCCGCGATACCATTGAATGCATGCTGGCCGATCCTTCAGGTAAATGGTATGGAAAGGGTTTGGGTGATATCAGGGAAATCAGGATACTGGTGATGAACCGGGTGGTATTTCCGATGGCTGGAATGTACCGTTTTCAGCTTCAGCAGGCAATGCGGGTCGACGATCTCGAAGGGATTGAAGATGTTGGAATCAGGATAGAAAAAATGCAGGAATAAGTTCATTTCTGCATTCATATTATCTTTTTGTTCTTAAGTTCTTTCCAGTTCCGGATTTAAAGTGGATTTTAGTGCGTTTTTGTTCTGAACTGAACGACTAGCCTATTTGACTTCTCCTTTTGGTTTTAATGAATTTACCTTGTTTTTTTCAATTTTTCCATTTGATGTTGCACCCGATGCTGGGCCATTGGTCTTCACTCACTTCTTCTCCGTTAATGATCGCATCCAGGGCCATACGGATATCATTACCGGTAACAGGTTTATTGTTACCGGGCCTTGAATCATCCAGTTGCCCCCTGTAAACACATTTCATATCTCCGTCGAAAATGAAGAAGTCAGGCGTGCAAGCTGCATCATAATTACGGGCCACATCCTGTGTACTATCGAAAAGATAAGGAAACGGATACTTGAGCTTCAGGGCATATTCCTTCATTTTTTCGGGTCCATCTTCGGGATATTTTTCCTCGTCGTTCGAACTGATGGCAACAAAGGAAATGCCTTTGGGAAGGTAATCGTCGGCAAGTTCCACAATGCCGTGTATTACATGCTGCACAAACGGACAATGGTTGCAGATGAACATAATGACAGTCGCCGTTTCCGATTTAATTTCATCCAGCGAAATATAGCGGTCCGAAATCGTGTCCCACAAATTAAAATGGGGCGCCTTAAATCCCAAAGGATTCATTTTACTTGGTGTATTGGCCATGTTAATTTCCTTTAAAGATTGCTATTGATTAGATTTTTTAATAATTGCCAGCCTTTTATTCCCTAACAATTTGACCGGAAGTTTTGTTCTATCTGGTTTTTATAATTTTTTTATGATAAGAATTTCCATCCGAATGAACCTTAAGAATGTACACGCCATCGCAAATTCCATTCAGGTCAATTTGATAACTATTCGATCCGGATGATATAGAAATTGACCCTGATTTAATTTGCTGTCCGTTCAAAGATTTAATGATATAGCTGGCTTTAGTTTCTTTTCTACTGTCGATTTCAAGGGTGAATTGCCCTGTTACAGGATTTGGAAAATAATTTAACCGAAAGTCATTACTTGTTAAATCCTTTATTTGAACCGGATTTGTTGTATAGTTCAACGACCATCCCTGTTCGGTATTTGTGCTGTTGCTCTGGAATGTAATAAAAACCTTGCTACACTGGCAATAAAGAGGATCGGGCAGATTTCCCGGTTCATAAATCCCCGAATAGGTGGCCAGAAGCAGGTTGGTTGTGGCATCATAAACCTTTACATAATCCTTGTCTGCCTCGGTCCTTAATTCGGTGAAAGTCAATATGTATTCCGTTGCATCCGGCGATTGTATCTGCCATAAACAATTAGAACTGTTATGATAATAAAAATCACCGCTTCCGTCCGATACATCGCCTTCAGGATCAGTAAACGTTTCAAGGCCGCTGCACCAGGTGGGGGTATCCGATTGGTATGTCAGGAACCAGCCTTCGTCCACGATATTTTCATTGCTGGTAAATTCAACGAGTACCTTATTTCCGGTCGAAACCAGGTCGTCCGGGATAGAACTCCCTGAAAACTGCCCCAAAACCGGGTCTGCAACAGACGCTCCATCGTAGATCGTAAGAATATCATTGTTCTCTTCCGTGCTGAAACGGTCAAAAGACAAGCTAATATTCGTAACCGAATCCTGTATGGACTGCGGATCAATGAGCCAGTAGCATGAGGCTCCGTTCTGGTAACTATAAACGGGCCCGCTGCCGTCGTCAATGGAGCCGTTTAAAATTTTCAACGTATCCGTATCGCTGCAATATTGCGGATATGAATAGGAAACGGTATCGGGAAAACAATGGATGATGAGTTCCTGTGCCAGGTTGAAATTTGAGCCGCCCGGGTTTAGATTGTCGGGGTAGAAATATCCGTTGAAGGAACCACTCCAGCCCCAGTTGAAGTGAAAATATTCTTCGGTCTGATACCCGTCGACAATAAAAGCATGCCCGTTGATATTCGGTACCGACCAGCCGGCATAATACATAGGTATCTTTTGGTCGAGATGTGCGACGATCACGCTGTCCCAGTCGAGGTTCGTGCTGTCGCGGTACAAATATTCGGTTTGAGGGGAATATTTAAAATAGGTTCTCAGTGAATATGCAGCCTTGTGGTTGTACATTCCCGAACCGTCGGGGCCGTAAACCATGTCCACCGAAACACCCATATGAAAAAGGAGTTCAGCCACTGCCGGGTTTTGTGATGAAACACCGTTTGTCATTCCATACCAATCATAAAAAGTTCCTTCAAAATTGGCGGAGATGGTTCCATAAACGCTGTGTTCATATGAATATGAACCGACTCCTTCATCGGGCCACCTGAAATAATAGCACAATTGCCCCATGGCTGTCGCTACGCATCCGGTATAACAATGCCCGGATGGACCGGCGGGATCTGCAGGGCACATCTGGTTGTAGTAATTACCCTGGTCCCAATTGGATGTCAAAAGGGGCTCGACCGATTTTTCTTTTTCTAAAGGCGACAGCAGCTCCGGTTTATTGGTTGACAAGCGTTTCCATTCATCCAGTGCCTTTTGATCAGGTTCAATCCCGGAAATTAATCCGTCGGTGATCTGGCTTTTGTATTGGTTCATCCAGGCGGTGAACTGCGGTGGCTGGCCGGTTTCGGAATAGGATGAGGTAAATGAATAGGCCAAAACGGGGATCGTGAATTGCTGCCCCGATACCACTACATATCCCGTAGGTTTTATATTTACCAAATAATAAATGGTGTTCTGTTCATCTTTAATTTCGAATATTTCATCTACTCCAATATCCCCGAATTGAACAGACGTGTACTGGTTGATCCTTTCAAAATAGAAATTTTTTGCTACCTGACTTGCAACATCCGGTTCTATTGGTTGAGCGTTTAAAGTAAGTGACGCGTTTAGGATGACAAGAAAGAAAAGTACGTTTTTTTTCATTTGGCACTTATTTTTTGAAACTAATGAATTGTGAAATTTATCAAACCCGGATATAAAAATAACAAATATTTATTAATCATTGTCGATTCAATAATTTATCAAGGGAGTGAAATGGGACTGTCAAGGAAATAAAATAAGGGTGTCTCAAAAGCCTAAGAAGACAAGTCATTGCAAGGACCGCTTGTCGCCTTAGCTTTAGCAGTGGCACAGGTACGACGAGGCAATCTCTTTACAATTAAAATGTAATGAGATTGCTTTGCTCCGCTCGCAATAATGGAAATGCGCTTTTAAGACAGTCCTGTGTCCCGTTAGGGACAAAATATTGGTAGTAAGCAATTTGAAAAATAATAATAAGTCCCACAGGGACGAAATAAAATATCTGCCGGGCAGCAATAAAAATAATTTAGAATTCACCTTGTAATATTTCACATATAATAAAGGTTTCGCCAGATTATTGGCCATAAAAAACCCCCTCTTTCGGAGGGGGTTTCTATTAAGTATATTTTACCTATTATTGAATAACAACTTTTTGATTTACTGTTCCTTTATCGCTGCTGAGATTCAGGAAATAAACCCCATCGGCAAAATTTGACAGATCGATCGTATTGACATAACTGCCGCTGAAATCCCTGGCTGATTCTTCATAGATCACATTGCCGGTAACAGAGATCATTTGGATAGAGTAAGAATTGCTTTCCGCCAGTTTAAAGCGGATATTAAGCAGGTCTTGTGCAGGATTCGGGTAAACGGCAAGGTTTTCAAACCCGGCATTTTGTTCTTTCACACCCACATTACCGATTTCCCATTCCGCACTCCATCCGGGGTTATTCATGACCCCGTCGGCCTGGAATGTAATAAAGAGCATTCCGCTTTCCGCCTCAATAGGATCGGGGAGGTTGCCTGTAAGGTCACCTGATAAGGTAACCAAAAGCTGGTTGTTGCTGGCGTTATAAACCTTTACAATATCCACATTTTCTTCAGTTACAAACTCGGTGAAATTCAGTGTAATCCCCGAAGCATAGGGCGGTTGAATTTTCCAAAGGCAGTTTGTACCGTTCTTATAGTAGAATGAACCGCTGCCGTCTTCCAGTATTCCTGTAGGATTTGTAAGGGTAGTCAATCCTGTGCACCAGGTCGGTTGCGAAGCACGGTATTCAAATTTCCATCCCGGAGCTGTTGTTGCGTCTCCATCAGCTACGAAGGTAATGAGCATTTTGTTGCCGGAAGATACTATATCTTCTCCTGGTGTCGAGTTTCCTGAAAAGGTTCCCAAAACAGGATCACTTGTAGTTGCTCCATCATAAACCGTAAATACATCTTCCGATTCGGTATCGAGCATTACAAAACTTAAGGTGATGTGTGAAACGGAATCGTTTTCGGTTTGCGGATCAATTAACCAGGAGCAATCTACATTGTTTGCATAGTTTTCCAGTGGTCCGCTTCCGTCTTCCGAAGAGCCTACCAGGTTGGTTAACTGGTGATCAGAAGTACATCCATAAGGATAACCGGCATCACCGGGGAAAAAATTGATGACCATTGCCTGGTAGTAATACCATTCGTATCCTGAAGGATCTGTAATGTCATAAAATCCGTTATCATATCCGCTCCAACCGAAGTTGAAATGGTACATTTCATCGGCCGAATGAAATCCGTCGAGAACAAATGCATGACCAGCGCCATTTTGGGGTGCATCCCTGCCGGAATAGTAAACCGGACGGTTTGCCTCAAGTTCATCCTGAATTAAACCATGCCAGGTTGACCATGGGTATTGGCTCCGCTCCCTATATGATATGGTATTTGAATATCCAAAATAAGTTTTCATTGCATAAGGAACATCATCGCTGTAAGCACCCGAACCATCAGCGCTGTATTGCATGTCAACAGCTACGCCGGCATGATATCCGATCAATGCCATGGGTAAATTAACGTAGGTGTCTGAATTGTCAACCATACCGTCCCAATCGTAAGTCGCTTCGCCAAAGTTTACCGATAATGTACCGTAGGGGTATGCAAAATAACTATGTGATCCTGATCCCTGGTTTGGATACCTGTAGTAATGCATGATCTGCGACATGGCCGTAGCCACACAACCGACATAGACATGTCCGCCGGGGCCTGCATTGTCTGCCGGGCAATAATAGTTGTAGGGCCAATCCTGGTTCCAGGTGGCTGTTAACAATGTTTCAATATCTTTTCCATCCTTGTCGGCTATCCAGCTGTTCTCATCGAAATTGATCAGGTTTTCCCATTTTGCCTTAATTTCATTGGATGCCTGCATGTTGTTATCCCTAACGAATTCAATGGCACCTGCCCGGCCTTTCATCCATCCTGTGAAGTTGTCACCGGCATATTCGGGGTTGTGCTGCTTTTCGAGCGAATAACCCAAAACCGGGGTAAAGTTGTCTTCAGCCGAGATAATGATAAAGCCGTAACTGGTAAAGTTAAATATGTAATAAACCGGAACACCGTTTTCACTGACAGTATAAAAGTTTTGAATTTCAAGGTCATTCATGGTGATTTCACCGGAATACAAATTTACTTTCTGAAAGTAGGCATTTAATGCAACCGCTTGGGCCTGCTGTAAATCGACATTTTTTGCGAATAGCATTCCTGCACAGGCAATAAATAAAATACTTAGTACGAATCGTTTCATGAGTGTTGAAGATTTATTAATAATTATGTTGAATTAGAAACCGTGCAAATATAAAAAATATTCTGTAATTGAACGCCAATCAACCGAATATGTTTCTACATTTTATCAAAGTTATAAACAATTATATTCGTAAAATATTGAATTATTGAGTAATTTTTCAATAGATAATCAAACATTAAGACAATTTTTTTGGCAATTTGGTTCACTTGTAATATAAGTTTTTTACTTTTGCACACCCAAAAATTGGAATCTGGCACAGGTGTGTCGATCTGGCGAGGTAGCTCAGTTGGTTAGAGCGTCGGATTCATAACCCGGAGGTCGCGGGTTCAATTCCCGCCCTCGCTACATCGAAAAAACCCCAAGCATTGCAAGGGGTTTTTTCTTAAATCAGTGAGACTGATATTTCAGAAACGATAGTGAACTGAAATAACAAAGTCGAACTGATCCCGATAACGCAGTGTATCGGG
>JAFGBL010000247.1 GCA_016933115.1 Bacteroidales bacterium
ATAATTGTAACAAATACAATTATCAAAAGTTTCTTTGTGTGAGTGTATAAAAATTTATTAAGTCACTCTCATAGCCATAACGAAGTTAATTAAAACATAGTACCATAAATCAACCCCGAAATCGTTGCCATAACAACCACCAGCCCCACATACACCACCGTTTTCTGGGTTCCCATGATGCCACGGATCACCAGCATATTGGGCAGAGACAGTGATGGGCCAGCAAGCAATAACGCCAGTGCCGGGCCTTTTCCCATGCCAGAGGCAATCAATCCCTGAAGGATGGGTACCTCGGTTAACGTGGCAAAGTACATAAATGCGCCCACTATTGAAGCAAACAAATTGCTGAAAACGGAGTTGCCTCCAACCAAAGCAGAAATCCACTCCGATGGAATAATACCGGCCATTTGCACGTCATCATGGGTGGAACCGAGAAGGAACCCGGCAACAATCACCCCCAATGCCAGCAAAGGCATGATCTGTTTGGTAAAATCCCAGGATGCGATTGTCCATTCTTTGTTATCGGTATCTCGTTTATCGGTTAATGTGATGATGCTAAGTCCAGCAATGGCTACAACCATTGGCACAAGCGGTGAACTGCTGATAAAAGCCGATAGGACTGTTGCAAAAGCAGCAAACAAAACATATTGCCATTTAATTTTAAGTATGGCAATAAGAGAATAAACCAATAGCAGCCCAAAAAGAGAAGTGATATACCATTTATTGGCCCAAATCCAGTACCAGGCTCCGCTTTCCACTCCTTCGCCCGGTTTGCCCCAGTTGGCGAAAACAAGGATCAGTACCAGTGTAAAAAAGTGAAATGATGTTTGCCACATCGGGCGTTTTTCAGGAGGCACCACCACTTTCATCTGCTCATCTGCCTTTTGTTTTTCTTCCTTGCGATAAATCAGTGCCATGGACGAACCTATGACGACGGCAAACACCACAGCTCCAATGATCCTTGCCACCCCCATTTCAAACCCGAGAATCCGGGCGGTGAGGATGATAGCCAGAATATTGATGGCCGGACCCGAGTACAAAAAAGCAACGGCAGGCCCCAATCCGGCTCCCCTTTTGTGAATACTCGAAAACAGCGGAAGGATGGTACATGAACACACTGCCAGGATGGTTCCGGATACCGATGCCACCGAATAAGCCACCCATTTTTTGGCCTGTGCACCGAAATACTTCAATACTGCCCCCTGACTCACAAAAACCGAAATGACCCCGGCGATGAAAAAGGCAGGCAACAAACACAGGATCACATGTTCCTGTGCATACCAGCGCGTGAGGTCAAGCGTGGCATCAACCGCTTCCTGAAACCTTAAGCTTTCTAAAGGCATAAAAAAGGCCAGTAGAAAGAAAAATACGATCCAGAACAATATTTTAAATTCCTTTTTCCACTCCATGTTCTAACTTATTTAGTTCGTATATTTACGAACTATTATTTTAAAATTTTTTAAATCAAGGTGATCCATATGTAATAAATCCCTACCGCAATAAACAAAACCGCTATCACCCTGCGAAACCAGATTTCGAAATTTTTAAGCTTATTGTAAAAACTGCCGACACCCGAAACTGTGTAAGCGATCAGCCACGCAAAAATAATGACTAGTATGCCGGTAGCAATAGCAAACACAAACGGCAACAATAGACCTTCGGCACTGCTGACCGTCAGCGGGATCAACATTCCAAAATAGAGCACCCCGCTGTATGGGCAAAATGCCAGGGCAAATACAAATCCGAGCAGCAGCACATCCCAGTAACCTCCAATGCCTTTTTGCGAAAAACGGCCTGTGAGGGAGGATAAACCCCGGAAATTGATCTTCAGAATGCCGAGCATAAAAATTCCGATGATGATCAGCAAAGGCCCTAGGATTTTTTCTCCGTACATTTGAATAAACCCTGAAATCTTAAATTGGTCGGCGCTGTAAAAAAGGATCACTGCCAGCAAAACATAAGCTATTGAGCGGCCCAGTGTATAAACCAGGCCGTTTATAAACACTTTGTTCCGATTTTGAATGTCCTTGCTGATAAACCCGACAGCCGTTATATTGGTGGCCAGCGGGCAGGGACTGATGGCGGTCATCAGCCCCAGAATCAATGCAGTAAGTATGGGGAATGAACTATTATCCAGCAAATTGGTTAAAAACTCCATTCCCTACATGTTTTCAATGGATTCCTGGATAGCCTTTTTAAATTTATCCCGGTTGGTGTTCACATACATGAAGGCCTTGTTGGTGAGGTTATCCTGTTTGTCACCTTTCACAACAAGCAGCGTTTGGCCGTCAACCCTGAGTTTTTCGGCCAGCGGCTGATTGGATTCATCTTCAAGGTTCACCGACAGAAAGGTGATCTCCCCTGATTTTACCTTTTCAGGATACAATTCGCCCAGAATTTTTTCCGATTCGCTTTCTACAGCCAGACAGGTGGCACATCGCCTTTCATAATGAAAATAATACATCTCTATGTTATCCGATTTCACGATCTCCTTCCCATCATCCTTTGCAGGCGTTTGTGCATTGCTTGAAAATCCCATGACAAACAGCAATGCAAATGTGGTTAAAATCAATCCAAATTTCTTCATCGTATGAATTTTTAAGTAGTTAGTAAATTTTTTAATTCCGAAGATGAGGGAACCCGTCCGCTGAGCACTACTTTTCCATCCACAACCAGTCCGGGGGTGCGCATAATGCCGTATTCCATGATCTTCATGATGTCTTCTTCTTTGGTAACGGTGGCCTCAATGCCGAGTTCCGTGACTACATCCTGCGTGGCTTTTTCGAGTGTTTTGCACCTGGGACAACCGGTTCCTAAAATTTTGATATCCATATTTTTATTTTTTTAAGTTATGTGTCATGTTATTCGCTGTTCGTAAAACAACGAACAAAAGTATCAAAAAAATATTATGCACCAAGAAAATCAGAAAAAAGTTTTTTGGCCTCTTCCCAGTTTTCCCGGTTCAGGCAATATTTGATTTTGGGAGCCTCGATTTCTCCTTGAATCAAACCGGCTTTCTTTAATTCTTTCAGATGTTGAGAAAGTGTTGATTTGGCAATGGGAAGCACTTCGCTCAGATCACCACTGTAGCAGCATGATTGTTTTGAAAGAAGATTGAGAATATACATCCTCACCGGATGCCCCATCGCCTTGGCATACCTGGCTGTAGACTTTTCCGATTGTGAAATGATCTCTTTTGTATTTGACATTGGGCAAAGGTAAATAAAAAAAAGGTTTTCAATTTACTGATTAGGATGAGAATAATACACTCATAAACAAACAAGTGGCATCAGTTTCAGTGCACCATTGATCATACGGAACGGAAGGTGGATGAGTTAGTGTATGGGTTGTATGAGTTAACACAAGAAGAGATTGAAATAATCGAATATAATTAATGGCTGAAGCCGGGTGACGTTTGGAAACGATCACCACGCTAAAGCGCGGCGTAAACCCAGTTTAATATAGTTGAGTCTTTTTTATAGCGTTTTGCGCCGGCCTTCAGGCCGGTGAACAAAAATTATTATTACATTTGGCTTTAGCCATTAAGACTGGATTAAAGCTGTCCTCCCAGCGCCAACAACTTTAGCGCACCTGCACATACGGAGCGGAAGGTGGATGAACTGGTTTATGGGTTGTATGGGTTTTCGGAGGAGGAGATCAGCATAATCGGGATTAATTAAGGGCTAAAGCCGGTGGATATTTGGAAACGATCACCGCGCTAAAGCGCTGAGTAAAACCCAGTTTATTGTGGTTTAGTCTTTTTGAAAGCATTTTGCGCCGGCCTTCAGGCCGGTGAACAATAATTATTATTACATTTGGCTTTAGCCATTAAGACTGGATTAAAGCTGTCCTCCCAGCGCCAGCAACTTTAGCGCACCAATGCACATACGGAGCGGATGGTGGATAAACTGGTTTATGGGTTATCTGAGGAGGAGATCAGCACAATAGGGAATAATTAAGGGCTAAAGCCGGTTGACTTATTAGAACGATCACCGCGCTAAAGCGCGGAGTAAAACCCAGATTAATGTGGTTTAATCTTTTTGAAAGCGTTTTGCGCCGGCCTTCAGGCCGGTGAACAATGCAAAAAACAATAATAGATAAGGTGGATAGTCTTCTAATGTTATATGAACAGCTTAAAGACATCACTCTCTCCTCCCAGCGCGAGCAGCTTCAGCGTACCATTGAACATGCGGAACGGAAGGTGGATGAGTTGGTGTATGGGTTGTATGGGTTAACACAAGAAGAAATTGAAATAATCGAAAATAATTAAGGGCTAAAGCCGGAGGATGTGTTGAAACGATCACCGCGCTAAAGCGCGGCGTAAAACACAGTTTAATATAGTTGAGAAATTTTGAAAGCGTTTACGCCGGCCTTCAGGCCGGTGAACAATAATTATTGTTACATTTGGCTTAAGCCATTAATCTAAATCATATGCCGTTTGTTAAAGTTTGGATACACAGTGTTTGGACAACCAAAAAGAGGGAATCGCTGATAAATGATGCCATCCGAAAGGAACTCTTCGATCATATTTATCAAAACGCCATCAATAAAAATATACTGATCGATTCAATCAATGGCTATACTGAGCACGTTCATTGCCTTTTCCGACTTCGAAATGACCAAACCATCAGTAAAGTGATCCAATTAATTAAAGGAGAATCTTCATTTTGGATCAATCATCAAAAACTATTAAAAACAAAATTTCAATGGCAGGATGAATATTTTGCTGTTTCGGTGAACGAATCACAAATAGATATTGTAAGGAACTATATCAATAATCAGGAAGAGCATCACCGGAAAAAAACATTTAATGAAGAATACAATGAATTTATTCGGAAATATGACTTCAAGGTATACTCAGACAATATTAACCTCTAAAACCCAAAACCACCAAAATAATGAATCAATTGGCCTGTGTATGGGTCGTATAAGTTGACTAAGGAAGAAATTGGGATCATTGCAAATATGAACAAAACCTGTTAGTTAGCCATGGCCATGCGCCCTTGCAAACCAACAGGTTGAACGAGCAATATTTCCCCACCTATTGAGGCGATAAATAAGTTAACATGCCCTTAGATACCCCGCAGCCCCACCTTCCAGAGTACTTATACGGCGGGCAGGTTAACGGAGGGATTATTCATTATCGGCAATTATTTCGAAAACACATAATCTTTATTACTGGCTTGTGTATGGCACGAAATGCACATACCCCCCATCAGATTTGCGCCGCGCATGGGGTTGCCGTCTCCGTCAGTAGCGATCGAGCCATCCGGGTTAAGCATAAACCATTCCCAGTCGCCGCCCGAGGGTGCAAAATTGTTGCCCCGTTTCACCATAGCAGTAAATTCATTTACCGACTGATCGGGATTACTGGAATGTTTAACGATAATGGTTCCAACCGGGTATTTCCCGTTTGCAGGATCTTGTCCGTCCTTAAAATAGACCAGGGTAACTGTGCTATCATTGCCGGCATGTGCCATTCCCAGTGCCGGATCAGGACCCTGATTGGTGGCTTCCAACTGCCATGTCATAAAATCCGTAAAGGTATTGTCGTCGGCAACAAATTCGGGATTTGTATTGTTCTGGTCGCCATTGTCGTCATCTTTACTACAGGATTGAATGAACAGGGATGAACCAATTATCAATGCTAAAAGTGTTAAAATTTTTGTGTGTTTCATGTTGATAGAATTTAATTAGTAAAACCTAAGATTAATTGATTATTAATTGCTTTCTCAATAAATTGTGTTACCTCTCCTGTGATATGTTTGCTTACCTGCAAATTGAAATCAGAACAGGTTAAAGCTATGAGTTCTGTAACCGACACTGCCCGACTGCCAAGTATTTCGATCATACGGGCAAAAAAGACCGAAACTTCGGTGAATTGTACCTTTCCCGATGAAGGCTCACGGTGCATCAAAAGAAAAAAATCGCTTTTATCCTCAGGATTAAGTTGTGAGGCATTTTTTAAATGAACCGGGAAATCAAACCTGACCAGCCTGTGTTCAGGATTTAAAACCAGTGCGTCATTTGATAATTGTCCACTTCGATGATAATCTGCCCTGATATCCTCCATCATGAACAATTCCACTTCGAGCCACTCCATTTCCAGCAGGTTCGGCAGAAAAGGGTATTGAGTTATTATGGCATGGTCCTGCTCAACCAAATATTCATAAAACTCCTTTGGCATCCACCAAACCTGGGGCGATTGACAGGGATGGTTCGTAAAAAATTCATCGACGAGTTCATCCCATGAATCATCCTTTAAGAGCTGGTAAGTTAAAGGATAGGCCGATTGCAGGCTGTCGTTAATTATATTAAAGACCAGTCGCCGGTAGTGTTTTAACCTTTGGGGATCAGTCCCGGGAAGAGCTCTTGTTTCGCCTGTTCTGCAATAATCAGCCAGGTTCGATTGCACTTCTTTGGTATTGATATTAAGATACATAAGCTATATTTTTAAGCAAGGCTGATTGTTTGATCCTTTTTAATTCATTTAATTCCTGCTGCAATATTTCCAGTTCCGGGATATTGAAGTCCCGCTCAAGCAGAACCGGTACATCACGTACAATTTTCCGCAGGGTGTAATCAAAAAGCGCATACACGGGATCGATAATGGGCTGTCCGTGCGTGTCAATGATCAAATCTTCAGAAACCTTTTCATGCCCGGCCATGTGGATATAACTCACCCGCTCCAATGGCAATTGATTGATAAAATCCCTGGTATCATATTGATGATTGAATCCGTTCACATAAATGTTATTGACATCCAGCAACAACTCGCAATCGGCTTCTTCGAGAATGGCATTGATGAAATCAATTTCTTTCATTTCGGCAGCTACCGGGGTGTAATAGCTTACAATCTCGATGGCGATTTTCCGTTCCAGAATATCCTGCACAGTTTTTATCCGCTCCGAAACGTGTTTTACTGCATCCTCAGTAAACGGTATCGGCAACAGGTCGTACAAATGGGCATTGTCGCATTTGGCAAAACTCAGGTGTTCCGAATAAATACGTGCGTTCGTCTCTATTAAAAACTGTTTTATCTTCTTCAGAAAGTCAAAATCGAGCTCATCGGGACTCCCGATCGAAAGCGATAACCCATGGGTAAACAACGGATATTGATCTATTGCCCTGCGAAATACCTTTTTCCAGTATCCTCCGATACCGATCCAGTTTTCCGGGGCAACCTCGATAAAATCAGGGTTTAATTCATTCCCATTTAAGAAATCTTCTGAAAGTTCTTTTCTAAAACCTATTCCAGTCATATGCTTATTATTTTAATAGTACCGGCAGGTTTGATCCTGCCGGTTTGTTTCAAATCGTTTAATTATTCAACACCGCATTTCCCTTCGCCACATTTGGCTTCTTTGCTTTTACTTTCTTTGGTAGCGGTGGTATCCTTTGCAACAGTGGATTTTGCATCGGTTGCCTTCACTTCGGTTGCCTTCACATCGGTAGCTTTTGCATCTTTAGCCTTGACTTCCTTGCCTTCACCGCATTTGCCTTCACCACATTTGGCTTCTTTGGATTTGTCTTCAGTTTTTTTGGTTTCAGTCGCCTTTTTTGTGTTCTCGCCGCAATTCAGTTCAAGCAAATAAGCCTTGAAGTCCGTTTCGGTTTGGTTGAGTAAATTGGCTCTGATGACCGATCCCGAACCCAATTCGCTGTATTTGAACATGCTGGTTTCCGCTGCATTCATTGATACTGTTCCCATTATTGTTCCGGCAATCAAGCTGCCTGTGACGATCGTTTTTTTCGTGTTTTTCATTGGATTATGTTTTTAAAGATTATTTTGTTATTTGGTATAACAGTAGAAGTAAATGACCAATCCTGACAAAAAACCTAAAAAAAATCGTTTTTATTTTCAATTCCTTGAATAATAGTATTTTTACCCTCATATTCTTTATTGATTTTTTTACCGTTTAGGATTTTATGAGCAAGCAAGTACATGATCTTTCCGAATGGGTCGAATCGCATACATCCGAATTGTTTAGCTGGGCTTTGTTTAAACTTTCGGATGTGGAGCTTGCAAAAGACATTGTACAGGAAACCTTTGTAGCTGCTGCTGAAAAAATCCAGGAATTCAGGGGAGACAGCACACCGAAAACATGGCTTTTCTCTATACTGAAATTCAAGATCATCGATGTTTACCGTAAAAAGGCCAAAATACCCATTACAACCGATACGTCAACTTTCACTGAATTTTTTAATGAAGATGGCAGTTGGATAAAAACGAAAAAGCCCCAGCCATGGAACGATGATGACCCACATTTACTGGATGACCATGATTTTCAAATGGTGCTAAAAAAATGTATGGACGCCCTGCCCGAAAAATGGAGTGCATGTATGAAACTTAAATACCTGGTGAATAAATCAGGTGAGGATATTTGTCAGGAACTGGATATTACCCCTACTAATTTCTGGCAGATCATGCACAGGGCAAAATTAAATTTGAGGGATTGTATCGATAAGAATTGGTTTGCTAATTGACAAGATATGAAAAAACTAATGCACATTATGTTTCTTTCCTGCATTAAAGCCACTGAGCTTATTGAGAAGAAACTCTATTTCAGGCTTACGATGAAAGAAAAAATTCAGTTGGAAGCGCATAAGGCCATGTGCAATGCCTGCACCAATTATGAAAAGCAATCCTATTTCATCGATAAAGCGTTGAGCCATCCTTCCGAACCTGTTGAAAACTCAACTGACCTCTCTGATCTTAAGAAAGAAACATTAGCCAAGATTTCCAGGTCCGGCCTCAACTAAAATTAACAAAAGGTTATCTCTTATGCCCCGAATTCATGTCATCGAATACGATGAAGCTACCGCAGATTGCTGGAAATTTACAACGACATCATTCAAAAAAGGGGTAAACTAGCCGATGCTCATAAAATACAGAGTCTCCGGCCGGAAAGTATCACCAGGCACATGGACCTGTACCTGGAAATCATGTTTTCAAAATCCGATCTTTCGAGGGCCGACCGCGAAATGATGGCCTTGATCGTTTCTGCAAGCAATAAATGCAAGTATTGTATTAGCCACCATTCCGAGGCGGTGAACCACTATTGGAAAAATTCTGATAGAACCAACTTCCTGGTGACAGAATTCAATAAGGCTGAATTAAACAACCGGCAAGTTGACTTATGCAGATTTGCCGCGCAACTCACCCTTCATCCTGCTGGTTTTGAAGAAGACTATGAAACCAACATGCTTAAAGATGCCGGCCTCACCGATAGCGCTATCCTTGATGCCACCCTCGTAGTGGCTTATTTCAATTTTGTGAACCGGATTGTTCTGGCCCTGGACGTTGAATTTAGTAAAGAGGAAATTTCGGGATATAATTACTAAGACGTTTACATTCCGTGAGATACAATTAGCTCTTATGAATTTAGCGGTACTTCACTTAATTGCCGGGTTCGGGTTTATAATTAATATTCAGTGCCTTGATTTTTTGGTTCAAATTATCAATTTCCACCTGGTATTCCGCACTCTCCCGCTTTTCCGATGTCAGGGCCGTTTCGATGGTGCGCAGCTCAGTAAATACCTGTTCCAAAATCCGGTCCTTGTTCCGGTCCATTTCCGAATGTATCAGGTAGGTAATGATGGAAGTTGTCCGGTGCATGTTTTTATCCAGTTCACGGGCTATCTGTTTGCGAAAAAACCTTTTAAAAACATTCCTGAACAAAAACATGGGAAACAGAAACCATAACAGGTCAATGGGAATATCAAAAGCGGGATAAACCGTAATATCCGGTTTTTTCACAGGCCTGAATTCCGGCTGCCATTCCTGGGCAGTAATCCTGGTCCCTAAAACCGCGTAAACTTTATCCTCTATTCTTCCCTTTAAGGTGCGTGTATAAAAGCTGAATTTCTCGCTGGTTTCAGACAGTATTGCGTTAAAACGCGGGCCTTCTATATCCATTATTTTTAGCAGTTCTTCACCAATGTTTGTTTTCAGCCATTGCTCGAAATGGCGCGACAATTTGTAAAGATTCCCTTCCCATGATTGAAATTCAAGATCGAATTGCTGTTTAAGTTTTTCAGCTACCGCAGCCACATACGGATCGAATACCGCATAAACCGATTCACGGGTGCGGCTTTTGGCTTCCGTTGTGATCAAGGTTAACTCCTGCCGGATAAATTCCAGGTTTATTTTTTCATCAAAAATTTTTGCCTTCAGTTGTGCCCGCTCTTCCTCTGTTTTCTGCGATGTTTTTAAGGCTACTTCAAGATAGTTCAGGCAGGCGTTTCCCATGTTGATGACCTTGTGCCGGAATATCAGGCCCGCCGTATCTTCAACGCTTTCGAGTAAAGGCCGTAATATTTCATCGGTGATCTTAAGCCTGTATTCACCGTTGCTATCATAAATTGAAAACCGGTAAACCGGTATTTTCGTCCCTGTTTTCTGTTCAAGCGAAGTTTCCATGAATGACTGGATCTCATCCAACTGGGATTCGGAAAACAGGTCCGCCTTGGTCAGCAGGCAAATCACTCTATAGGAACTATTGATCAGGCTGACGATCAAATCCAGTTCAAGTGCTGCAAGGGGCCTTTCGGCGCTCACACAAACCAGGGCTATGGAAGCCAGGGCTATGTTCTCATTTGCCGTTTGGGTGTTGTTCAAAAAAATGGAGCCCGTGCCGGGTGTGTCGATGAGCGACAATCCTTCAAAGTCTTTCAGTTCAGGAAGTTCGATGCGGGCGGATGCCACCTGTTTTTCATTCCCGGGGTTTTTGCTTTCGGTCACGTAAGCGGCAAGATCGGCAAGTTCTATTTCCCTGGTACGTTCATTTTCAAAATGGATATAAACTCGTTCTTCAGGTCCGTAAATGATTTTAGAGATAACTGAGGTAACAGGCACCACGCCTGTGGGCAGCACCTGTTTACCCGCCATGTGGTTGATGAAAGAGCTTTTGCCGGTTTTAAACTGGCCGAACACCGAAACCTCAACGGTTTTTTCCCTTAGCAGGTCTTCAGCCGCTGCAATTTGCTGCTCAAGTGAATCAAAACGATACTTTTTGCCAATGTCCTTTATTTCGTTTAAAAGCCCATCCATTATCTCTGGAAAATAGGTCCGGCTTATTGATTTTTAAACGCTTTCAACCCGGCAAATCTTCCGGCGCTGCCCAACTGTTTTTCGATACGCATCAACTGGTTGAATTTTTCGATTCTCTCACTACGGCAGCCGCTTCCGGTTTTCAGGTGGCCGGCATTTACGGCAACAGTCAAATCTGCTATAAAGCTATCTACGGTTTCACCACTCCGGTGCGAAACAAAACAATTGTAATTGTTGCGGTATGCCAGTTCGATGGTTTCGAGGGTCTCGGTTACCGTTCCAATCTGGTTGAGTTTGATCAGCACGCTGTTGGCGACTTTTTCTTCAATTCCTTTGGCAACAATATTCTTATTGGTACAGAAAATATCATCCCCGACCAGTTCAATTTTATTTCCGAGTGAAGAGGTGAGGTTTTTCCATCCTTCCCAGTCGTTTTCGGCCAATCCGTCTTCAAGCAGAAGAATGGGATATTGTTTTGTCCAGTTTTCCCAAAGTTTGATCATTTCATCGGATGAAACTGTTTTTTGTGTGCTCTTGAAAAATTTGTATTTTCCATCTTCCCACATTTCGCTGGCTGCCGGGTCGAGGCAGATGCCAACTTCATCGCCCGGTTTATAACCTGCTTTCACTATGGCATTAAGGATCATTTCAACAGCCTCTTCGTTGGATTTCAGGTCGGGGGCAAAACCACCCTCATCGCCCACTCCTGTGCTTAAACCTTTTGATTTCAGCACCGATTTCAGCGAATGAAAAACCTCTATTCCCATACGAATAGCTTCGGCAAACGAAGTGGCATGATGCGGGGCAACCATAAATTCCTGAAAATCCACCGTGTTGTCGGCATGTTTGCCTCCATTGATCACGTTCATGCATGGAACCGGCAGGATATGCGAATTTACGCCACCGAGATATACATACAAAGGCATACGCGACACGGCTGACATTGCCCTGGCATAAGCCATTGAAACTGCGAGCACAGCATTGGCTCCCAGTTTTGATTTGTTGGCGGTTCCATCCAGGTTTATCAGAAAATAATCCAGTTCGCGCTGCGACTCAAAACTTTTACCTGCAATTTCATTGGCAATGGTTGAATTCACATTTTCAACGGCTTTTAATACCCCTTTACCATCGAATCTGCTTTTATCGCCATCGCGCAATTCAGTGGCTTCGCGTTCACCGGTTGACGCACCGCTGGGCACCATGGCACGGGCCTGGGTACCGTCTTCCAGTGTTAAATCGACTTCAACCGTGGGGTTTCCCCTTGAATCAAGAATTTCAAGTGCATTTACTTTTTTAATAATCATATTCTATTTTTTAAAATGTAACAATTGTTCAATAATTTCCATCATCTGGTTCAGATCACTATCAAGTTCTGATGCAACATCATCCGGCAGTTCCCCAAACCCTTTCAGTCTTTTTGAAAAGGTATCGCCCAGGATTTCCCACATTCTCGAATACTTTGCCTGTAATATCCGGCTGGTAAAGCTAGTGTTTTTCTTTAACTGATACTTAGTTGCCAGATTATTGATCAGCTTTTTTAAGCCGGAAATTTTTTCCAGCATCATTTGAACTTCGTATTCCTGCAAATCATTTATGACTTCGAAACAGACGCCTTTTGATTTGTTTAACAACAATTCTTCGGTTTCAATAATTGATTTTTCGATCAGGTACATGGTGACTGAGACTGATCGCAGATGATTGGCCGATAAACTGATTTCTGCGGACATTGTCTATTTTTTACTGTTTTTATAATATATTACCCTGATTTTTTCAAGGGTAACCAATCCGCCGTACTGTGAACTTTCAAAATAGGGTTCGAGCTTTTTAACAAAATCCTGAATTTTTTCATCGTCATCAATTATTTCAATAACAATAGGCAAATCTTCCGAAAGAGCAAACAATTTGGCTGTGTGAATGGTGCTGTTAGCGCCGTACGACATCAGGCCGCGCAAAACAGTTGCACCGGCCAGACCGTTTCGCTTGGCGAAGAGGACGATGGCTTCAAACAACGGCTGATGATGATATTTATCACGTTCGCCAATAAAAATTCTTAGCAGTGTGGCTGGTCCTGTAATATCTTTCATTTCTAAAGGGATTTAATGAACCATATTCCGGCAATAACGGCCAAAATACTTAATATGACGCTTGAAAACAGATATGTGGTAAAATATAAATACTGACTGTCCTTTAACAAACCATAACTGTCGAGGGCAAAGGAAGAAAATGTTGTGTATCCTCCGCATAACCCGATTGCGAGGAACATGCGCATATCAGGAGTAAGAATCCTGGTTTTCTCGCTCAATGCAAAAATTATTCCGATAAGCAGGCTTCCGGTTATATTAATGATGAGGGTACCGTAAGGGAAAGAAACCGTAAAATAGTGGGCGATGAAACGTTGTGAAAGATAACGCAATCCGGTGCCTAAAAAACCTCCCGCCCCTGTAATTAAAAACATTTTCAACATAGCGGCTCAAATTAATATTCATCGTTACAGGAGTCATCAGCACTATGCGTTTAAGGCGAACTCCATCACCAGTTAAGAATACGCAAAGATACAATAATGATAAAATTGACATAAAAATTATGTTCGATTTTTTTAAAACGTTTTTCAAGTGCCCTTTATAATTTCCCGTCTGCTCTGATACTAGCTTTACAATCCGGTATAGTTTAAATATCTGAAATTTTTGTCAGGTTCTTCATTTTTTCCTACCAATCCAGCAAAATAAAATTATCACTTAAAATATTATCATTATAACAAAAATAGCATTCATAGAATATTCTGATACTACTACAATCGAAGCGATGGGTAAGGTTTCAAACGGACTCATGCTGGCACTTGAATCCAATAAAAATGACGATGACCTGAAGATCATATTTGAAGGTGCAGGATCCAAATGGATTGGTGAAAGGGAAAAGGAAGATCATAAAATGCATGGACTGTACCAGATGGTTAAGGAGCAAGTAACCGGAGCCTGTTCGTTTTGCACCAGTGCATTTGGTGTTAAAAATCAGATGGTTTGGACCGACATCCCTTTACTTTCAGAAAATAAAGAACACCCGAGCCTGAGGAATCTGATCGTTGAAGGCTATTAAATCATTTCAGATTAATAGTTAAACGAGTAAACATGATTAAAATAATTCATTAAAAATAATTTGCAGACATGAAAATAATCGGAATGTATCGGAATGTTATTGGTAAACTTGAAACCTTGCAGGATATCCCCCTGGTTTTATTAAGAATTATATTGGCTTATGGATTCTATATGCCCGCCACCATGAAGTGGGGTAACATCAGCGGTATTATTGAATGGTTCGACGGCATGAGCATTCCGATGCCCACACTAAATGCCTACCTTGCAGCCACCACCGAAATGGCAGCAGTCATTCTGCTCCCTCTTGGTTTGGCTACCCGCATCATCTCTATACCCCTTATGTTTACCATGGTAGTAGCAATTGTTACTGTTCATTGGGGCAATGGTTTCAATGCAGGAGATAATGGATTTGAAATCCCGCTTTATTATCTGTTAATGCTTATCATATTGCTGTTCAATGGAGCCGGAAAATTCAGTATTGATTATATGATTAAAAGGAGGATTAAATCATGAGTCGTATCATCGAACCAATAGTTTTTCTGTTAATTATTTTGCCTTTGTCCTGGGTTATATAATTCCCCCTATTCTTAGGACAGAATTTCCCTGCCCCCGGATGATCAAAAGAGCGAGCCCAGCCACATGGCAAAATCGGTGCGCATTTCGTGGACCATGCTTCAGAATCCATAGTTTTTCAGGTCGCGTAAAATAAATGGCCCAAAGCTTTCACTTAAGGCAATGGGGATTTTGGTGACCACAATGGCTACCGTCAAATTGACAATCATAGCAATGGCGGCCAAACGGGTTAAAAATCCTGACAGCAATAGGATACCCGAAAGTACTTCGAAAACCGCCACAAAATAAGCCCAGAAATCAGGATGGGGAAATCCCATGGCTTCAAACCGCCCGGAGCCTAGCGCATCGGAAGATAAAAATTTCTGTATCCCTTCCAACAGAAAAACTACACCCACCATTATGCGAATAATGATGGTGGTTATTGAGCTATCCGTTTTTGATATTTTCATTTTAGTAATTGCCAGTTAAACGGATTTTTTTCTGTAAACATAATTATTCCTGCAAAATACCGGCCCGGTTGCTCCCTGGCAAAGCTGTAGTCACCATGCAACTTTAAGCAATTAACAATTGACAAAAAGAAAAGATTGCTAAATGTATTCCTAATTTCGTGGTGCATACAATATAATTGCCATTCCGGCCAGGGCTACAAGACCAATGATTATAGCAAATTTATCGGGCACAATATCATCTATTTTCCAGCCCAAAAAAATGGTCAAAAAAATAAAAGTTCCGCCATAGGCAGCATAAACCCTCCCAAAATTGGCCGGTTGCAGGGTCGCCACTATTCCATAAATGGCTAACACAACCCCACAGACAACACCAAACCACCTGGGTTTATCATTCCTGAGCCAGAACCAAACCATGTAACCTCTGCCTATCTTACAGAGGTCTGCCAGTATAAAAACTGATATTGATTTTGAATAAATTCATCATGGACATTTAAAAATTTCAATCTTTGCCGCAATAGTAAAAAATCATAGTACATCAATAAATCAAACAAATTATAGTGTAAGACATTGAGCACCCGTAATAGTAGCCCGATGAGCCGGTGCATGGGTTATAACGGAAAGGGTCGGAGCGGACTGGAATTTGAAAGGTGCCCGAATATATTATTTCTTCCTCTTGCAAAAAACATCCATAACGTGTTCAATTACCTCTTCTTTACACAATAAAACAACCAGATCATCATGCATGATCAGGGTATCTCCTTCGGGAATAATAATTTCCGAATTACGGCGAATAACGACGATGCGGGCTAATTTGGGAAGCAATTTTTGTTTGTTCAGTGCCCTGATGTGTTGACCATTGGCTGGGGAGTCATTACCGACTGTTAGTTCAATTATCTCCACACCGCCACCCAAATCCATAAAGTCTTTTACACTCGGACTTTTAATAGCGTGGTAGAGGAACTGGCCATTAAGCCGGAACGGGCTTTCCACAGTGGTGACGTTTAGTTTTTCAAACATGGGTATATGTTCCTCATAATTAACTGAACTGATCAGGGTTTTTATCCCTAAATCTTTCCCCATCATAATTACCATCAGGTTTACAGCATCATCATTGGTGGTTGTAACCAGTGCATCTGCGTGTTTTCCATCTGCCTCCTCCAATGCTCCAATTGAAGTAGCATCTGCTGCAATTACTTTACAGTCGAGGGTATTGGCAAGCTCCAGGGCTAACTTTTCATTTTTTTCGATAACAAACACATCATGATTATCAGCTATTGCTGCCTGTATCACGTGCTTTCCGGTCCTTCCGGCACCTACTATGATTAAATGTTTCGACATTATTTTAATTTTAAATTATCCTGGGTTTAGTTCTACCCAATAATACATTTATAAATATTAGAACAGGGAAAATCTCAAGTCGTCCTGCCCACATCTGAATGATATATACAATTTCAATTACCGGGGACATTTCAGGGCTGGTAATACCTGTTGACAATCCCACTGTTCCCTGTGCAGAGGCGGCTTCAAAAAAAGCATCCGCTAAAGTGTAATTACCGGTAAGAAAATAGGAGGTGATCATGGTAGAAATAAGCACAAATAGCAGGTAAATAAATGCCAGGGTAGAAGCCCTTGCGAGTTCCCGGTTCATTTCTTCGGGTAATAAAAGTTTGCCATTGAATTTTACGGTTTTTATTGTTCTGTCGGACAAAAAAACTTTCCTTATTTGCCACCTGACACCTTTGTAAATGAGCAATGCCCTGATTATTTTAATTCCTCCGACGGTTGCACCTGCCGCACCACCGATCATCATTACAATAACAATGAATACAACAGAAACATCGTCCCAGGCTGAAATATCGGATGTTTGCCAACCGGTTGTTGACATGGCACTGATGAACTGAAAAACACCTTCACTGATGGGCCATTGAACAATACGGGCAATAAACAGTAAGAAAGTCATTATTATACTGCCAGCAATAAAAGCTGTCAATAAGGCACGTGTCTGAATATCCTTCCTGATCATGCTGAACTTTTTCTGATAAATGATCTTGTAATAAAAGGGTATTGATAACGCTCCCAATATCATAGGTAATAAATAAAGTAACTCCATGGCATGGCTATTATAACCTGCAATACTATCATCAAGCGTACTGAATCCTCCTGTTGACTGACCGGTCATAGCATGATTTAAGGAATCGAAAATTACATCAGTTAGCGGATAATCAGGAAGTATAATGAAGGTGCCGGTAAACAGGTAAACAAATGAAAAGCCTGTTATACCAAGATAAAGTTTCCAAATCGCGCGGGCAGTTCCGGTTACATTGGGTTTAAGTTTTTCCCCGCTTGATTCGGATTCATAAAGTAAAACAGAACCCTGGCCAGGAACCTGTTTCAGTACAGCCAATGACATTACGATAAAACCGGCTCCACCCACCCACTGAGCCAGCGACCGGTAAAAGAGAATTCCTTTTCCGACGGAGGGTTCATGGTAAGCCATGGTCAGGCCAGTGGTTGTAAAGGCACTCATGCTTTCGAAAAAACAATGAAGCGGGTTCCTGAAAATAAGCAGGCTCGATGAATAATCCATACCTTCGGGGACAAACTGCTGCATGATATCCAAGGGTGTTATGTATGCAATAATAAGTATAGGCAAGCTTCCGGTTATAGCAATGAATAACCATGAAAATGCACTGATAAACAGGGCATCTTTATATTTAGGGTCGGGTGCATTTTTGAAAAAACCCTTATACAAATAGAATCCAAGGCCCAAAGCCAATAATCCTGAACTAAAAAACCCAATTGCTGAATACCATTCTGAATACAACAGTGAAACCAGCATCGGAAGCGACATGAATATTCCAAGCAGGATCATTAACCCACCAAACTGCTTTAATAGTGACTTGTACATTTCACGTATCATGACTTAAAAATTGATATCTCTTGTCCCTGCTTGCATATTTTATTACAGTTTTTAATAGTCGTTAAAAGCTGTAAATAATGTCTAATGGATTGGGGGTTAAAATATTAGTTAGCGATGAGGAGTACCAACAGTGTAATAATGTCATTTATTCAATTGAATTTTAGTATTATTGAAACCTGGGAATCGAAATCCAAAACCGCGCTCCTTTGCCGGATTCATTGTTAACACCAATATTCCCACCCATGGCATCTATGAATTTTTTAGAAATTGCTAGTCCCAGACCGGTTCCAATGCCCCCTTCACGATCAGGAGGGTTGTACTTTTCAAAGAGTTTATGACTGTTTTCAGGGTGAATTCCGGGTCCCTGATCTGTGACCGAAATCAACACGTGGCTGTTTATCACTTTACTTTCGATGATAATATTTCCCTTTTCAGGTGAATACCTGATGGCATTTGTCAGGAAATTATTTAATATCCACAATGTTTTATCCGAATCTGCAAGTATATCCGGCATTGTCTCCTGCAATCTTTTTTCGATTTTTAATCCTTTCTCTTTTAATTGAATTTCCACTCCGGCCAATGCTTTTTCAATGATTGAAACCGGCTGAACCGGGAGTATTTCCAATGCTACATGATCGTTTTCGATTTTGGCAATTTCGAGCATTTCAGTTATTTTACGATTGATCCGGTCATGGTTTTGGCGGATTGTGACAATAAGCTCCATTTGTTCAGGGTTTAATGCGCCCAATTTTTCATCTTTCAGCAAATCCGCGCTCATGCCGATGCTTGACAGCGGGGTTTTCAATTCGTGCGAAAGGGTAGCTATAAACAATGTTTTTGCCTTATCTTTTGCCAGTAGCTGGGTAATGTCATGAAGCACAATAACAAAACCGAAGTTAACGATATGGGTTTCCCCGGTTGGCCGGGTAGATATTGGGATAATTTCACGACTGAATACCAATTCTTTTCCATTGATCGCTACAGTTGCCGGCTTAAATTCATTTTCTTTATAGCTTCCTACCATAATCTCAGAATAAAGTGAACTTAGCAGGTTGCTTTTATTTACAAGGTCGGATATATGCTTGTCCGAAACTTCATCATTTTCCAATCCCAGTAACCGGTATGCATTGTCATTCAAAAAAAGTAACCGGAGGTTTTCATCAAGGCAAATTATAGCTTCGTGCATGTGGTTGATGACTGCTTCTGTCCGTTTCTGTGTTTTAATTACCTCTGCCACACTACTATTTTCGAATTCATCAAGTTTGGTAGCCATTGAATTGAATGCAGATGCCAGGGCTCCAAATTCATCCGTTGCTGTCGTTTCCAGTTTGTATTTGTAGTTTCTCCGGCTTATTTGCCTTATCCCTTCCATTATATTGTTTATGGGTTTAGTTAAATATGGAGGTAGCACAATCAGAAAAAACAATCCTATTACAATGCCTACCAAACCGAATATTGCCATGTACAATAACACCCTGTCGGCAATCTCACCTGCATATAAGCTTCTTTTGTACATTGTCTCCGAATTCAGGGAACGGATTGTGCCCACCTCCTGCATGATGTTTTCCAAGTCAGAAATGAGTTCTTCACGATTGGCGGTTAAGTCCACTGAATGTATTATGTTGAGCCATTTTTTTTCAAGTGTTTGTAGGCCTGATTTTAATCTTTTACTCAATTCTGCTTCACCCTGTTCGGTAATATTGGCCATCTGAAGTGTCATTATACTATCGGTCTTTTGAAATATGACTCTGATTTGTTCAGTACCATTAACCTTATTGCCTGCGTTCAAAATAAGAAGGCCATCCAGTTCATCAGCAATGCCATCCATATATGTCACCGTCCGGTAATTATCCTTCATGATTGCTTTTGTCTCATTTCCGAGTCTTTCGAGATAATATGCTGCAATCCCTGCCGTAACAAAAATTACTACCAGCAGGATTAAAAAAGACAGGGTTAGTTTTGTTTTAATCTTCATCATTCCAATTTTTAAAAATTTCTTTAAAACCAGTTATATACATTATAATGATCCAGATAAATCCGGCAATCGATATTAGAATTAACCATATATTTTCTACTGTCATCATTGCATGATAATACCTCGAAACAATATGCCATGAAAGTAAAATTTTAATCCTGAAAATATAAAACACCTGTAAATACAGTAAAATCGGGACGATCGGAAAAATTGGAGGAGTTTGTTTAAAGTACAAAAAATTTTCGTTTTGAAAGGGTATGCTTTTCAAAATGGTAAGGTTCTAAAGGCCGTATTGTTCCAATTTACGGTAAAGGGTAGTTAATCCTATGCCTAATAATTTTGCAGCTTTTGTTTTGTTTCCCTTTGCTTTTTCAAACATACGCCGTATATGCCGTATCTCCATTTCTTCAAGCGTAAATGCATTTTCATTTTCATGATTCTTACCTTTGTTAAATTCGGGAGGTAGCAGATTTACGGATATTTCTTCTGTTTCAGATAGAATTACCGAACGTTCGATCACATTTTTCAATTCGCGTATATTGCCCCTCCAGTTATGCTGCTGTAACACCTGAATGTACTGAAAAGTGAATCCTGAAACTTTACGGTTGTTTTTAATGACCGATTCTTTTAGGAATTGCTCCGCCAGCAATGGAATATCTTCCATACGTTGGTTTAGTGAAGGTAAATGGATATGAAATCCGGAAAGTCTGTAGAAAAGGTCCTCTCGGAAATTTCCAGTTTCAATTTCTTTTTCAAGATTCCTGTGGGTTGCTGAAATAACCCGGACATCAGCTTGAAATTCTTTAGTGTCTCCTACTTTCAGATAAGTTCCGGATTCCAATACACGCAGTAAACGTGCCTGCAGACCAATATCCATTTCTCCGATTTCATCCAGGAAAAGGGTTCCTTTATGTGCCTCTTCAATAAGACCTTTTTTGTCGCGAACCGCACCCGTAAATGCTCCGGCCTTATGACCGAATATTTCACTTTCAAGCAAGTCCTTAGGGAAAGCGGCGCAGTTCAAGGCAACAAAAGGTTCATGGATTCTTGGGCTATGTGTATGAAGGGCGTGTGCAAATATCTCCTTTCCTGTACCTGTTTCGCCTGTAATAAGGACCGAAGCATTTGATGGAGCCACTTTTTTTGCAAGTTCAACAGCTTTTAGCAGGCTTTCGGAATTGCCAATTATATTATCAAAACCATATTTCTTTTTGAGGTTTTCCTCCAGCCTTTTGATCCTTCTTTGCAGAAAGGATTTTTCAAAAGCCCTGGCCACCACCGGAATGATCTTGTTATTATCATCACCTTTCATCAGGTAATCGAAGGCCCCGTTTTTGATTGCCATAACACCATCAGGAACATTGCCGTATGCTGTAAAACAAATTACTTCTGTTTCCGGTTGTTTTTCCTTGATGAGCCTCGTTAGTTCAATACCGTTCATGTCGGGTAGTCTGATATCCACCAGAGCTACCGCAATATCATGCTTTTCAATCAATTTTATGGCTTGTCCGGCATTTTCGGATAACAGGATCGTGTAACCTTCCAACTCAAGAATCTTCTTAAGCAGGTTACGGATATCCTTTTCATCATCAATAACAATGATCGTTTTCATAATACAAAGATACGGAGAGAAATGAATTTGATGTAGTTTGTTCCCAAGCAAGAATTTAATGTTGCAACCGGATGCAACAAAGTCCATTGATAACAACCATATTTTTCAAATACCTGGATGATGAGAACTTTCACAGGGAAGTTTACAAAAAAGAGAAAGAGTGCTTTTTATAGAGAGATTTATTCATGGAAAAACAACCTGTTAGGTTTGCAAACGCAAGAGCCGGGGCTAACTAACAGGTTATTATCCAACTTTAATCCTCTTTAAGAAATTCTTTAATATCAGTCATTCTGCCATAAAGCACCAAAATATTTCCTTCTTCTAGCATGGTTTTTGAATTGCCAACCTCTTGAACTTTATTAACTTTCCTGCTTATTCCAAGCAGGTTTTTTTCTGTACCGATTTTTATGGTTGTTAACACAATTACGTTATAATTCTTCCTCACTCCTATTTCTCCCAGAGTCTTACCCGCAAGATGTTTAGGTACTTTCGCCTCTATGATATTGTACTCTCCTGTCAGTTCAAACGAGTCTACTACCCCGCTGATGTTTAATTTCTTAGCCCATCGTTCAGCCGTTTCTTCTTCCGGGTGTACAATTTCATCAATTTGCATGGCATCCAGTATCATCTCGTGTATAGGGGACACGGCCCTGCTGATCAGCCTTTTTACTTTCAATTGTTTCATCAGTGCGGAAGTCAGAATACTGGCGCCCTCATCCTCACCAATACTCACCATCACTATATCTGCATCCTCTGTAGGAAGATGCTTTACTGCCTGTGGATCTGTCGAATCAAGGCAAATGGTATGGGTAATCGTCTCTTTGAATGATTCAACTTTGCTCATTTTACTGTCAACTCCAATTACTTCATGTCCCATCTGAGTAAGTTTTTGTGCCAACGATGATCCGAAATTGCCGAGTCCGATAATAATGAATTTCATAGTGTTTGGTTTTAATTAATTAGTACATCTTCTGTTGGAAATTTATATTTCAAGTTTACCATCCTACGCATGAATGCAACTAAAATAGTAAGCATACTAACCCTTCCGATGAACATGGTAAATATGATGATGATTTTACCCGGATCACTCAATGTTCCGGTTATTCCTAAACTGAGCCCGACAGTACTGAAAGCTGAAAAACTTTCAAATGCAAGAGGAAGTAATCCCTTTTCCCCATCATAGTAAACAAGCAATAAAATTGACATACCAATTACGATAATGGATAAGGTTAATATGGCAAATGCCCTTCGAATCGAAATTGGCGATATTTCCCGCTTGAAAACTTCAATTCTGTCTTTTCCTTTGGCGATGCTCATAAAATTAAGAATGGCAATGGCAAAAGTGCTGGTTTTGATACCACCTCCGGTTGATCCGGGTGAAGCTCCTACCCACATCAAAACCAGAATTATCATAATGGTTGAGAAATGAAGTGTAGATGTATCAACGGTATTAAAACCTGCAGTTCGGGGTGTTGCAGCGCTAAAAAATGCTGTTATTATTTTACCGAATGCCCCATGTTCTGATAACGTATTATTGTATTCAAAAATATAGAATAATAATGTTCCAACTGCTAATAATGAAATAGTTGTTATTACAACTATCCTGGTGTTAATACCAATTATCCAAGGAGCATACTTAGACCTCTTACTTAATAACCTGTTTAAAATTATATGTTTCAGGTAAGTTATAGTATTGAATACGATAGGGAAACCAATTCCTCCAATAATAAACAAAATGGCTATGGTGAAATGCAGTAAATAATTAAACCTGAATCCTTGTTCATATAAACTGTTTTCCAGTGTCGAAAAACCTGCATTGCAAAACCCGGA
>JAFGBL010000248.1 GCA_016933115.1 Bacteroidales bacterium
CTGGGATATCGTACCATCAGCAATCTTACTATTGGGAGATTACGGGACCAATGCCACCAATAGTGTCATTTCCCCGATATATAACAATTATTGCGTATCGGACAATATATACGGAGACATTGACGGTAACCATATGCCGGATATTATCACGGCCAGGATGACAGCCAACAATGCATCGCAATTGGAAACCATGGTAACGAAATTCATCAATTATGAACGGAATCCTCCGACGGATCCTGATTTTTATGATCATCCGATCACGGCGCTGGGTTTCCAGACAGAAAGGTGGTTCCAGATATGTACCGAATCGGTGGCGGGATACTGGGAAAATGTGCTTGGTAAATCCCCACAGCGTGAAAACGCAATTTATAGCGGCACCCCGGGCAGCAGCTGGTCATCTGCCAATAATACTTACACCGTCGTTAACTACTTTGGTCCGAATGGGCTTGGCTATATACCTTCCGCTCCCACTGGAATTAATTGCAGCTGGGATGCGTCGGCCACATCTGTTGTCGATGCTCTCAATAGCGGTGGATTTATACTGTTGCATCGAGACCATGGGGCCGAAACTCTTTGGGGTGAACCCGATTTTTCGAACAGCGATGTGGAGGACCTGACCAACTCCGATTTATCATATATTTGGTCGGTAAATTGCCTGACCGGGAAATACAATTACGGAGGCGAATGCCTGGTTGAAAAATTGCACCGGCATACTTTCGGTGGCCAGAATGCCGGAGCTTTGGGAGCCATTGGCGATTCTGAAGTTTCATACTCATTCGTGAATGATACCTATGTTTGGGGTGCTTTTGATTTTATGTGGCCCGATTTTATGCCCGATTACGGTTCAACGCCGGAACCAAGGGGCATAATGCCATCGTTTGCCAATGCAGCAGGAAAATATTTCCTGCAGGCATCAAGCTGGCCCTATAATGAAGATAACAAGGAAGTAACGTTTAACCTGTTTCATCATCACGGAGATGGTTTTCTTACACTTTATTCCGAAGTTCCGCAATCCTTGACAGTGCTCCATAATGGACAATTGCTGGCGGGAAACAATTCCTTTGAGGTTACGGCTGATGAAGGGTCCTTGATCGCATTGACCGTTGACGGAGAAATCATTGCAACAGCTGTTGGAACCGGAGAACCGCTTGAAATCAGTATACCACCTCAACAGGAGGGTTCGCAAATGATTGTGACTGTAACCATGCAGAATTTTTACAGGCATCAGTCGATGGTAGATGTGATTTCTTCAAACATTGCCTATGTCATCAAAGATGATTATGAAATGAACGAAGTTGCAGGAAATGGTAACGGATTGATGGACTATGGAGAAACCATTTCACTATCTGTAACCATGGAAAATATCGGTACAGTTGCAGCTGTAAATGTAGTAGTGAATCTCACTTCTGATAACTCATTTATTGCGATTACCGACAACACCGAGAATTTTGGGAATATGCAACCAGGAAGTATCGTATCTATCGAAGATTGTTTTCAATTTGAAGTAGACCACCTGATACCCGACAATGAAAATATATTTTTCAACCTGGAAGCGACCGACGGTGCGGATACCTGGGTATCGCAAATCGTTATCAAGTCGCATGCTCCCGTACTGGAATTTATGGGTTTTGAAATTTCTGATCCTGCCGGTAACAACAATGGCCGGATCGACCCGGGTGAAACGGTAGATATCATGATCACCGTTGAAAATTCCGGCTCCTCCGATGCCATGAACGTTTTAGGAGAAATGGGTAGTTCTGATCCATTCATCATACTGAACACAACCAGCCAGAATTACGGTTTTCTCAATGCAGGTTCACAGGCTCATAAAACATACAGTGTAACGGCTGTTGCTTCCACTCCGGAAGGCCACCAGGTAGATTATTCATTTGATATAACTTGCGACGGCGGTATTCAAATCAATACCGGCTTTTATACGGTCATTGGAAAATACACCGCCCTTGTCCTCGACCTCGACCCACAGAATTTCAGTGGACCCGGGATCTATGAAACGTTCGAAAATATGGAAATTACTGCCGTTTATGAAACCACTTTTCCGGAGGATTTGGGAATCTATAAAAATATCTTCATCTCCCTGGGTATTCAATTCCAGAATTATGAATTGAGCCTAGAAGAGGGGCAGGAACTAAAGGATTTCCTGTTGGAAGGTGGAAACATTTACATGGAAGGAAGATCAACCTGGAAAACCGACCAACAAACAGAGGTTCATCCCATGTTTAATATTGATGTTGAAGATGTATACACTTTTATTATTCAGAATATCAAAGGTGTTGATGGTACGTTCACAGCGGGAATGTTATTTGATTTTGACGGTGTGAACCCGATAAATAATTATTCCATTGAACCGGTCGGTTCGGCATTCGGTATTTTAACCGTAGGCGATCAGGAGTATGGGTGTGGAGTGGCAAATGAAGCTGGTACTTACAAAACAATTGCATCAACAATTGAATTCGGCAGGTTGGTAGATAATGAACCGCCTTCGACCAGAATAGAACTGATGCAGCAATACCTCGATTGGTTCAATGGTATAGTTACCGGTACAGAGGATGGAATTTCTAAAATCAATCCATCACAATTTGAAATTTCCCCGAATCCTTTTGATCAAAATACTTCAGTGCAATTTTCACTTGAACAGGAAAATGATGTAACGATTAAAATTCATAACCTTCAAGGACAACCGGTTAAAACGTTAATTGAAAAGTCAAAACTTAATCCTGGAATTCACCGTATGAGTTGGGATGGTACAGGTAAGCAGGGCGAAAAACTGAATTCAGGGATTTATTTTATAATTTTCCAATCCGGGAATAAACAAATTATCCATAAAATAATTTTAACAAAGTAAAAATTAATAAGTCAAAATATTAATCAAAAAAAAGTCAATATGAAACGTTTCAAATTACTAAGCACTTTTATTGTATTTTCTGCTTTTATACTAACGGGCAATTATTTATTTGCCGACAACTAC
The DNA here is from genome assembly GCA_016933115.1 of Bacteroidales bacterium. Lineage (GTDB taxonomy): Bacteria > Bacteroidota > Bacteroidia > Bacteroidales > JAADJA01 > JAADJA01. The sequence continues at coordinate 2,987 of JAFGBL010000248.1, forward strand.
TCCTACTCCGATAGTTGGGGCCAGCAAGGTTACAGTGTTGTGTCAACTGATGGTTTAGGAATTCAGATTAACTATTCTATTCAAAATTTAGGGATCAACGATGTATCCATTAACGGTGAGAAGATGAAAAGCCTGGAATTACCGGGTCAATTTTTGCCCAATGATGAAGGATCTCCCAATTTGCCAGGCTCAGGCAGGTTCATAGCCCTACCGCAGGGTTCGACACCGGAGCTGAAGATCAAATCATTCAGGACTGAAACCTTTGAAAACATAGATATGATGCCGGCTCCCCGTATTCCCTGGGCCAACGAAGACGGGCCATTGGAATATAACAAGGACATGGCCATCTATTCTGCCGATCAGTTTTACCCGGCGCAACCCATCAAGCTTTCCGGGATAGACCAGATCAGGGGAGTGGATGTGGTGATGCTTGGAATAACACCTTTTCAATATAATCCAGTGACAAAACAATTATTGGTCTACCGCGATATTGAAGTAGAAATCATATTCAAAGGAGGCTCAAGCCATTTTGGTGAAGACCGCTTGCGCAGCCGCTGGTGGGATCCGATGCTGTCCGACATCCTTTTGAACTACGAATCATTGGCAAAGGTGGATTACAATAAATCCTACCAGGCCATGGATGATGTAGGATGCGAGTACCTCATCATCACACCCACCGGGCCAGACTTTCAGCAGTGGGCGGATTCGATCCGGAATTTCCGGACCTTGCAGGGCATCCAGACCATGGTGGTCACCCTGGATGAAATTGGCGGTAACAATGCCAATACCATTGAAAATTATATCAACA
>JAFGBL010000005.1 GCA_016933115.1 Bacteroidales bacterium
CAGGACTTTGGTTGGTATTTTTTTCTTGTTCCATAAGGATTCAAAAGTAAGTCACAAAAGCACAGTTAACCGTTTATAAAACGATTTTTTTTATCAACACGATTTTTCAGTTTTAAAAAATTTTCAACTACTTTGTGTTGATAAATTTAGGTGAAAAAATTCAATTTTATAATAATTACATTTGCCCCGATTGTCAAAATAAAGTAATCGCAAAAATAGGAGTATATGAAAATCATTTGTATAGGTCGAAACTACATTGAACATGCCAAAGAATTAAAGAATCCGGTACCTGAAAACCCGGTTTTTTTCCTCAAGCCTGATACTGCTATTCTGATCAGGAACAGACCTTTTTTTTATCCAATGTTTTCGAAGGAAATTCATTATGAAACCGAATTGGTAATCAAGATTTGTAAAATCGGCAAATATATTCAGGAGAATTTTGCTTCGACATATTACGACAGGATCGGACTGGGAATTGATTTTACAGCGCGTGACCTGCAACAAAAATGTAAGGAAAAAGGTTTGCCCTGGGAAGTGGCCAAAGGGTTTGACTATTCAGCACCCATTAGCAGCTTTATTCCTTTTTCTGATCTGGAGAATCAGAATGATATCCGGTTCAGGCTGGAATTAAACGGAAAACAAGTACAAGAAGGTAGTTCGTCGGAGATGATTTTCTCATTCGACCGGATTGTTGCCTACGTATCTCAGTTTATTACCATAAAAATGGGCGACCTGATCTATACCGGAACTCCGGCCGGTGTGGGTCCTGTTGAAATTGGAGATCATCTGGTGGGATACCTGGAGAACAGGAAAATGTTGGATTTTAGGGTTAAATGACCCGTCAGGCTTTTCTGATTAAAACGATGCAATAAGCTGCTATTCCTTCCATTCGGCCTGTAAATCCGAGCTTTTCTGTTGTGGTAGCCTTGATGGAGATATTTTCAGCATGCAGGCAAACAGCCGATGCCAGGGTTCTTTTCATTTCCTGTATGTATTCTGAAATTTTTGGGGTTTCCAGGCTCACTGTAGAATCGACATTGCTGACAACATACCCGCGTTCCTCAACCATCTCACATACTTTTTGCAGTAGTTTGATGCTTTTAATCCCCTTGTATTGAGGATCACTGTTAGGGAATTGATAGCCAATATCACGCAGATTCATTGCACCCAGAAGTGCATCACAAATGGCATGGATCAGGACATCTGCATCCGAATGCCCCACTGCACCTTTTTCAGCAGGGATTTTTACCCCGCCGATCCACAGGTCGGTTCCTTCTTCCAGTTGATGAACATCGAATCCGAACCCGACTTTTAAATCCATCATTTTTGGTTTTTATTTGATTGAATTGTTTAAAAGAAAAAAGCTAATGTGTTACACATTAGCCTTTATACTTTATTCATAACCAAAAGGTTTTATTCATTTTTGTTATTCATGTTATCAAAATTAAATGTCAGGGTGAACCTTAAGGTATTTTGTAGCGGATTTTGCTGCTCGGTCGGGATCAGGTAAGAAAAGTCAAGTCCGAAAACATTATACCTTAATCCGGCTCCCACTGTAAAAAACTGCCTACCGCCCTTCATTTTACTTTCATGAAAGTAACCGGCCCTGATTCCGAATTGTTTGTCGTACCAGTATTCTGCACCAACTATCCATATAAATTCTTTCATTTCTTCGCTGAATCCGCCTGGTGCGTCATACCAAGATTGGATCATTCCCTGGACAACAGAAACATCGGGATCTTTTCCCTTTAGGATAATCTGTTCCCCTGTTTCATCCACAACAGGTTGACCGGTGGAGTCCCTTTCATAAATTGGCGGGGTAGGAACCAATAATTTATTGATATCAATCGAAAACCTGAAGCTGTTATATTCATCAATTTCCATCAACCATGAAGGGCCTATCCTGAAATTTGTAGGAATAAAATCTTTTTGTGTGTCATCGTTTGAATAGGAAATTTTTGCTCCGATATTGGAAATCACACCTCCAAAACTAAAGGTGGAAGCTTCCAGCCAATTTACATTCACATCATTTGAATAATACATTGCAATGTCGGCTGCAATTGAAGTTCCGGGTTTGGTAGACTGCCCTGAGACTGTTTGCCCTTGTGTAAGGTTTGAATAAATGAACCGTGCGGTTACGGCACCGGAAAGTTTCTGGGAAAATTTTCTTGAATAACCGGCATCGATCGAAAATTCATTTGGCCTGTAAGTGCCGGTTTCGGCTCCATTTATATCAGTAAATGTAATATCTCCCAGTGAGAAGAACTTCAATGATGCACTGATTGCTGAAATGTCATCGATCTTATAAAAACCCGAAAGATAGGCCAGGTTGATATCATTCACGAGGTTCCTTAGCCATGGGCTGTACGACACTGCAAAACCCATTTTCTTCTTTATAAAAGGATATTTTGCAGGATTCCAGTGTTGAGAATTGGGATCCGGTTCTGTTGCTGCTCCAAGTTCACCCATCCCGCCTGATGTGGCATCCGGCCCGATGTTTAAAAATGGCACAGCGGTAGTTATTGTGTTCACTGTTGCCTGCTGCCCGTTCCATTCATCTACAGCCTGAGAAATTGAAAAATTGGTGAAAATTAATAATCCTGCCAGGGATATAAACAGTCTCTTCATGTTTGTTAGTGTGTGATAATAAATTTAAGTATGAATTTCTAAAAATTGTGCAAAAGTAACGATTATTTAAATATTATATTGCTTCTCGTATTTTAGCTTCCCAAAACCTGAATATTCCCTGAACGGTTAGCAAGCTAAAAGAACAATAAATCATTAAAAATGTTTTCAAGTCAGGTTTTGTGGTTGAAATACTTAAACTATTTTAGCAGTGAATTATTGTTTGATTATGAAAAATATTTGAAATGTTAAAGATTATTCTTGTTTTATTTGGAGAAACACCTGGAACACTGGGCTGCTATTACCTTTCGGCATGGCCCCATAAAAATATGGAAATCCTGTTTCCCTGGGGAACCTTACTGGTACAAGCTCTTTGGGGATTCATCATCGGATTCGCCTGGGGTATGGTCGAACACCTGAACCCTTCTCCCAATATCAGGACCTTTATCTTCATTGGTGTTCTTGGCGTTTTTACGACATTTTCCACATATGCCCTGGAAACATTGAATTTATTACGGCAGGGAAATTTTAAACTTGCTCTCATCAATATTCCGGCCAACAATTTTGCAGCATTATTGCTGGTTTTAGCGGGTTTTATAATTTCCAGAAGGTTTGTTCAAATCATGAAATTACCCGAAAAAGTACAGTTGCTCAGGATTTTCATTGGCGAAGATGATGTTTACAAAGGAAAACTCCCTTACGAAGTTATTGTTTTGAAAGCCAGGGAGCTTAACTTGGCCGGCTCAAAAGTCCTGCGCGGAATTATGGACTTTAGGCTGCAAGCCGAATTTATACCACTAAAATATTGATGTTATCGCAAGACTTATCTATTGTGATTGTGGTAGTAGATACGGAATAAAATATTGGAAAACTGATTCCTATTATTGACGAAGTGGTTCAGGAAGGATTGGTTACGGTTGAAAATATCCGGGTGATTCAATACCGGCGCAACAAATAACAATTTAACCTGATTAATTCGTAAATTTTATGAATTTTTAAGGTTAAAACACAGTACAATAAGTTTATTTAAATTAGCGGATTTATCAGGTATGTTCAATTAACTTAACATTATGACATTTCTCGAAAAGGCTGACCAGGTCATTGAATGGTACAATAATTATATAGGTGTTTATGCCGTATTATTGATGTTATTGCCAACCGGACTGTATTTTATTTTTCGTTTAAAATTTCTGAATGTTACAAAACTTATTCATTCTATTCAGATCGTTGCCGGGAAATACGACAACAAGGAAGACAAAGGCGATGTAAACCACTTTAGGGCGCTGACTACCGCATTATCGGCAACGGTTGGAACCGGAAATATTGTTGGTGTTTCACTGGCCATTTACCTGGGTGGCCCCGGTTCGATATTCTGGATGTGGGTTACAGGTTTCCTGGGGATGATCCTGAAATATACCGAGTGTACCCTTTCACATAAATACCGTTCATTCAATTCCGACGGGTCGGTTTCGGGCGGTCCTATGTATTACATGCGCAAAGGGATAACCGAAATCTACAATGCTCCGGTATTTGCCAAAGTTATAGCTATTGTTTTTGCCATTGCAACTGTTTTGTGTTCACTGGGAACCGGAAATATGGCTCAGTCCAATTCCATGACACAGGTTTTCCATGCTTCATACAACATTCCGAAAATGATCACATTGTTTGGATTGACATTCACCTCCAAATACATCACTGCCACCATCATTACAGGATTTGTGTTGATGGTAATTGTAGGTGGAATCAAAAGAATTGCTGAAGTTACTTCCAAGCTTGTTCCTATTATGGCAATCTTATATTTTATCAGTGCATTTGTTGTTATTGCCGTGGAGTATGATGCAATCCCTGCTGCATTTTCATTGATCGTGACCAGTGCTTTTACCGGAACTGCGGCAACAGGTGGGTTTGTGGGCTCCACCTTTATGCTAACCATATTATGGGGTGTCAGGCGTGGATTGTTTTCGAATGAGGCCGGTCAGGGATCCGCACCCATTGCACATGCGGCGGCTAAAACCAAGTATCCTGCACGGGAAGGATTGGTTGCTTCCCTCGAACCCCTTGTTGATACTCTTATAATTTGTTCCTTAACCGCACTTGTAATCATCCTTTCGGGTGCCTGGCACATTGCACCCGATAACAATACCATGACGGTAGTTGGGATGCAAATTGGGCTCGACAAAATCGGGATCGGTTATATGGCTACGCATGTGGTTGCCATCGGTTTGTTGTTGTTTGCTTTCAGCACCATCATCAGCTGGTCGTATTATGGCACAAGAGCGGTAAATTACCTGCTAGGTGAAACCTACATTAAACCTTACAATTATCTATATGGTTTATTTGTGTTTTTTGGATGTATATGGAGCAGCGACCTGGTATGGAGCTTCGTTGATATGGTGATCACCTTCATGACCATTCCCAACCTGATTGCCTTGTTGTTATTGTCAGGCGTTGTGGTTCGGGAGACCAAACTTTATTTTACTGCAATGGAAAAGATCAAAATTACATCAGCCAAAAAGTAAATATTTTAAATGGTAAGGAATTATAGATGGATATCAATTCTTGCTTTTATTTTTTTATTTGCTTTAAACGTACATTGCCAAACCGCTTCCGGGACGCATATTCCGGATACAACCCATCGGGTTCAACAGGAGTTGACGGTTAGTCAGCGCATTGATAGGGCCTTTACCCCTTTCGTCGATTTTCTCTCAAAAATACTTTTCTGGGATCCTTTTTCATCCATAGGAATTTACGATAAAACAGTTTATGACCATCAGTCCCAACCATTGATCAATAATAACGGCGAGCCGGTTGAAGCTCCTTTAAGACTCATTGTAGTCTGGTTGATATTTGGCGGTACATTTTTCACCGTTTTTATGCGGTTCATCAATATCAAGGGATTCAAACATGCCATCCACCTCATTCAAGGGAAATACGATAAATCAGGTTCAAAAGGTGAGGTTTCCCACTTCCAGGCATTGACAACCGCGTTGTCAGCAACAGTCGGGCTTGGAAATATTGCCGGTGTTGCCATCGGAATTACAATTGGTGGGCCTGGTGCAACATTATGGATGATTCTTGCCGGCATACTGGGCATGTCCTCCAAATTTGTCGAATGCACCCTGGGGGTTAAATACCGGAAAATAAATGCAAAAGGGCAGGTTTCGGGAGGGGCCATGTATTATTTAAAATACGGTCTGAAAAATAAAAATCTTGGCTGGTTGGGAATTTTCCTGGCTTTTTTGTTTGCAGTTCTTGTCATCGGTGGATCAGTAGGAGGTGGCAATATGTTACAGGCCAACCAGGCCTTTAAACAATTCGAATCGTTTTTCCCGGCTATGGAAAACCAGGGTGCCTGGTATGGCCTTGCAATGGCATTTCTTGTGGGACTCGTAATTATAGGTGGAATTAAAAGTATTGCCCGTGTCACATCCAAAATTGTCCCTTTTATGGCATTTCTCTATGTGGGTACGGCTTTGGTGATCATCGGGATGAATATTTCTAATACCGGAGAAGCATTCAGGTTGATCTTCGAAGGAGCTTTTTCACCTGATGCGATGAAAGGCGGATTTATAGGAGTATTGATCTACGGATTTCAACGGGGGGCATTTTCCAATGAGGCCGGTGTGGGCAGTGCCTCAATCGCCCATTCTGCAGCTAAAACCAATGAACCCGTAAGTGAAGGAATCGTAGCTCTGCTGGAGCCTTTCGTGGATACTGTAATAGTTTGTACCATGACCGCCCTGGTGATCATTTTTACCGGATTCCACGATAAGGAAGGGTTGGAAGGTGTTCATCTGACTTCCGCTGCATTTGAATCCGTATTTTCCTGGTTCCCTTATTTATTATTGATTGCAGTGACTTTGTTCGCTTTTTCTACTTTAATTTCCTGGTCCTATTACGGATTGAAAGGATTCGACTACCTGTTTGGCGGATGGGGCGAAAAACTCTTCGGAACACGCCGGGTGACCGATATTACTTACCAACTCTTTTTCCTGTTTTGCATTGTGGTAGGAGCTTCATCCGATATCATGGCGGTCATGAACTTTTCCGATATGATGGTATTGGCCATGGCATTTCCGAATATTGTTGGGCTTATCATCCTGGCACCTGAGGTTAAGCGGGATTTGAAAATTTACATGGGCAAACTGAAAAGGGGAGAACTCATCAGAAATTGATCCGGTTTTTTTATTTTCCAATCATTAGTGTCCGGTAAAAAATTCAGATGATGGGCTAAAGCCCCGTCTAATCAGGCCTTCATAACCCCAGCATGAATGCCGGGGTTAGTTGTTGCATCTATAATCGAGGGCTTTAGCCCAACATTTCAACTCACTGACGATCAATATCTCTATTTCCTGTGTCTTCTGACATTTTATAGTTTATTTGATTTTACCGGACAATAGTGTTTTCCAATGTTTGAAAATAAGAAATTTTTTCTTCTTAATTTTATTCCCTTATTACTGTTATTTCAGTTCCTAAACCAGTCCTAATAAATAACCTCGTGGCAGAGCCACGAGGTTATTTATTTACCCCTCCCCAAAAAACAAAGGGTGAAAACAATCGCCAAAATGGATTTCAGATATTGAGTTATGCTTCCAACTGGTTCGCGTTTTCCAGCCCGGCCTGTGCGCAGGCAAGACCCTGGCCTCTGTGATCCCTTTCCCACGCATTTCAAATACCGGCAAATTCGTGAATGTGTGGCTCTATTTATTCATTTGATCGTTTTAAGCATCCACAAATACCCAATCAGTATTCCTATCCTGGGTTCCCCAGGCGTTAACATGAGCGATCAATTTTAGTTGCTTATTTTTTCAGGTCAATTTTTTTACATAACGATAACTTTATTTATCTTAGCCCTCAAAACAAGACGGATGTTAACGAACCCGGCAAAACCGATACCCGTTTTTTTAAACGTTTAACGAAATTGAAATGCTTACAAACGGC
>JAFGBL010000032.1 GCA_016933115.1 Bacteroidales bacterium
AACTAATCCTTTTCCTATTTACCAGCTTTGTTTTTGGAAACAATCCTGAAACTCCAAACATTGTATTAATCCTGGCTGATGATTTGGGATACAATGATATTTCCTGTTATCGAAATTCCAATCCTGGTCAATCAACAGAATTTCCTCCAACAGCACAAACACCCAACATCGATAAACTTGCTGAACAGGGAATCCGTTTTACCGATTTTTATTGCGGAGCCGCAGTTTGCAGTCCGTCACGTTCGGCACTGATAACCGGCAGAAATGCTACACGGGTAGGAATATATAACTGGATTCCGGAAAATTCGCCGATGCACTTAAGAACCAGCGAGATTACCATTGCTGAACTACTGAAAAAGAAAAGCTACAAAACCGCTCACTTTGGAAAATGGCATTTAACATCGAAGGGAACAGACCAACCTTTGCCTAATGATCAGGGATTTGATTACAGTTTTTTTGCCTACAACAATGCAGTCCCATCCCACCATAATCCGGAAAATTATTACCGAAACGGAAAACCGGTTGGGAAACTGGAAGGATATGCCTGCCAGCTGGTAGTAGATGAAGCTCTTCAGTGGCTCGATAAAGAAAAGGATAATGAAGCTTCGTTCTACATTGATATTTGGTTTAACGAACCGCATCTGAAAGTGGCCGCTCCTGAGGAACTCACAAAAAGGCACAAATACAACAAGGAATATTACGGAGCTATTGAAAATATGGATGTTGCTGTTGGAAGATTAATGGATTATCTGAAACAAAACAATCTTATCGAAAACACAATTGTAATATTCACTTCTGACAACGGCTCACGCTGGGACCATTCAAATGATCCGCTGCGTGGAGAAAAATGCTTTAACTACGAAGGGGGAGTGCGCGAACCATTTATTGTTTCGTGGCCACCCAGAATCCCAAAGGGAAAGTTGAGTCGGTTCAACGGGAGTTTTACCGATATTTTGCCGACCATTGCATCGATAACCGGTATTCCTTTGCCAACAGACCGCAAATATGACGGGATTGATATTTCACCTGTGTTTTTTGGTGTTCAGCACAATCCGGAAAGAGATGAACCCATTTTCTTTTACCGTTATTTTCACGACCCTATTTGTATGATTCGTAAAGGCGACTGGTGTTTACTTGGGTATCAAAAATTAATTCCATTTGCAGAAACGCTTAATGAAGGCGAACTCGCAAATATAAGCCCGTGGAACTTTGAGGAAAATCACATGGAATATCTGAAAAACCAGGTTCCTGCTATGTTCGAATTGTACAATCTTAATGATGATGTGGAACAGAAACATAACCTGGCCAACCAATATCCGGAGCTGGTGGAAGAGATGAAAAAAGCAATGCTTCAACTCAGAAATGAAATGGTTAAAGAAGGTGGCGACTGGTATTCAAAAAATTAACTTAAATCATTAAAACAATTATGAATATGAACTCTGTATTTTTAAGAAATGCATTCATCCTGCTCGCGATTTTTATAACCTTCTTTGCTGAAGGAAAATCACTGGATTCAGAAAAGCCAAATATTATTGTTATTCTGGTGGATGACCTTGGATATGGCGATTTGTCGATACAGGGCGGGAAAGACATATACACACCAAACATCGACAGGCTTTTTGAAAAAGGAATGCATTTTAAAAATTTCTATGCCAATTGTACGGTTTGCTCACCTACAAGGGCAAGTTTGATTACCGGGTGTTATCCTGATATGGTTGGTGTTCCCGGAGTAATCCGAACTCACGAAGACAATAGCTGGGGTTATTTAAAAGAAGATGTTCCGACTTTGCCTGACATGCTGAAAAAAGCCGGTTACCAAACAGCGATTATCGGGAAATGGCATTTGGGACTGGAATCTCCAAATACCCCAAATGAAAGAGGATTCGACTTTTTTCATGGATTTTTGGGCGATATGATGGATGACTACTGGACTCACCTCAGGCACGGAAATAATTACATGCGACTGAACGATGAGGTGGTTGATCCGGAAGGACATGCAACCGATGTTTTTACCAATTGGGCTATTGATTACTTAAAGAATCAAAAGAAAACTGATTCTCCGTTTTTTTTGTATCTGGCTTACAATGCACCACATTTTCCAATTCAGCCTCCTGAAGATTGGTTGGAGAAAGTAAAAAAACGTGAACCGGCAATTTCTGAAAAGCGGGCAAAAAATGTCGCATTTGTTGAACATTTGGACGATGGAATCGGGAGAGTTTTAACTGCAATTGATGAATTAAATATAAGTGAAAATACGATTATCATTTTTTCTTCCGATAACGGGGGGCATTTGCCAAGCGGCGCTTCAAACGGAAACCTTCGCGGTGGAAAACAGGATATGTATGAAGGTGGAATTAAAGTTCCCGCATGTTTTGTATGGAACGGGAAAATACAGCCGGAATCAGAGTGTTATAGCCTCGGTTTAACGATGGATATATTCCCAACATTGTGCGAAATAACCGGAGTGAAAGTTGGACATGAAATTGACGGAATCAGTCTCTATAAAAGTTTGTTGGGGCAAAAACAGGATACAAATAACCGGGCGGTTTATTTCATGAGACGAGAAGGTGGCAGTTACGCCGGAATGTGTTATTATGCTATGATTCAGGGAGAATATAAACTTCTGCAAAACACACCTTTTGAACCACTTGAATTATTCAACCTTAAAAATGATCCGGTTGAGAAAATACCTATGAATATTAATTCTGAAAAATTTAATGAATTAAGATATAACATGTCACAACATATACGAGAATCAGGGAATATACCCTGGCAGAATGAAAAATAAATTCAAATGAACTTTAATTTTATTGGTTTAGGGATACGGTTATTATGCAGAAACGTTTGGATTTTATCATTTCTGATATTATTCTCATGCTCAAACCAGACCTCAGAATCTCCCAATATTATCCTGATAATGGCAGATGATTTGGGCTATGGTGATATTGGTTGTTATGGAAGTGACTACATTCAAACGCCAGTTCTGGATAAAATGGCTTCAGAAGGAATAAAATTCACCGATTATCATTCAAACGGCGCTGTTTGTACTCCAACCCGGGCGGCATTAATGACCGGAAACTATCAACAGCGCGCCGGATTGGAAGGTGTAATTTATGCACAATTGGGCAGAAGGATGTATGGCATTTCCCAGTCGGAAAAAACAATGGCTGAATACTTCCGGGAAGCGGGTTACACAACCGGAGCTTTTGGTAAATGGCATCTCGGTTACAACCCGGAATTTAATCCGGTACATCATGGATTTGATCAGTTTTATGGTTACCTGAGTGGAAATGTGGATTATATTTCTCACCGCGACGGAATTGGTTTGTACGATTGGTGGCAAAATACCGATA
>JAFGBL010000249.1 GCA_016933115.1 Bacteroidales bacterium
GGAAACATCCATTCGAAACTGCCCAAGCAAGATACTTCCATTTTTGCTGTAATGACAGCACTGGCCAATGAATTCAATGCGATCAACCTGTCGCAGGGATTCCCCGATTTTGAAATTTCGGGTAAATTGATTGAACTGGTTAACAGGTACATGAAAAAGGGCTGCAACCAGTATGCACCCATGATAGGAGTAAGGGAACTGAGGGAAGAGATAGTAAAAAAAGTTGATTTCATGTACGGAACCATTTATAATCCTGAACGGGAAATCAATATAACTGCCGGGGCTACACAAGCCTTGTTTACAGCAATTGCGGCTACTATTAGGGAAGAAGATGAAGTGATCGTTTTTGAACCTGCCTACGATTCATATGTACCGGTGATTAAGCTTTATGGAGGCATAGTAAAATATATCAAGCTCAGGTTGCCCGATTACCACATCGACTGGCAGGAGGTGAAAAAACTGGTAAACAGGCGCACCAGGATGATTATCATCAACTCACCGCACAACCCTACCGGCAGTATACTGAAACAGGACGACTTACAGCAGTTGGAAAAACTTACGCAAAATACCGATATCGTTGTATTGAGTGATGAAGTGTATGAGCATTTGATCTTTGACCGTCAAAAGCATGAAAGCATTTGTCGTTACCCGGGATTGGTTGAAAGGTCTTTCATGGTCGGTTCTTTTGGAAAAACATTTCATGCTACAGGCTGGAAGCTTGGTTTTATCCTGGCCCCGGAAAACCTGATGGAAGAGTTCAGGAAAATTCATCAATTTGTTGTTTTTGCTAGCAACACACCCATTCAGTATGCCATTGCAGAATTTCTGACAGACCGGACAAATTATGAAGACCTGGGATTTTTTTACCAGAAAAAAAGAGATTATTTCGCTGATTTAATTAAGCCCTCAAGGTTTAAGATCATTCCTTCGTATGGAACTTATTTTCAGCTGCTGGATTACAGCAATATTTCCGACGAACCGGAAAAGGATTTCGCCATTCGCCTGGTGAAGGAACACAAAATCGCCACTATACCGGTGTCGGTATTTTATCATGAAAATATAGATCATCATGTGCTGAGGTTTTGCTTTGCCAAAAAAGAAGAAACGCTTAATAGAGCTGCGGAAATATTATGCAGGATTTAAAAGTTGCCATCATACAAACGAATCTGGCCTGGGAAAACCATGAAGCAAATCGATCAATTCTGGGTAAGAAAATTGATCCAATCGTAAAATCTTCCGATGTGATCCTGCTTCCGGAAATGTTTGCAACCGCTTTTACCATGAATGCCGAATCCTGTGCTGAAGATGAATCGGGAGAATCGGTCAGGTGGATGCAACAAAAGGCAAAAGAAAAAGAATGTGTGATTGGAGGAAGTTTGTTGATCAGGGATTCGGGCAAATGTTACAACCGGTTTTATTGGGTTCGGCCCGACGGAACCTTTGAAATGTACAACAAGCGGCATTTATTCAGGATGGGGCACGAGGATTTCACCATGACGCCTGGAAGTGCAACAAAAATTGTAAGCCTGAAGGGATGGAAAATCAACCTTCAAATTTGTTATGATCTCAGGTTTCCTGTTTGGAGTAAAAATAAATTCATAGATGATCAATATGATTATGATGTATTGATTTATGTGTCGAACTGGCCAACGGTAAGGAAGTATGCATACAAAAACCTGTTGGTTGCCCGGGCCATTGAAAACCAGGCATACGTTATTTGGGTCAACCGCGTTGGCAAAGATGGAAACAGAGTCGATCATTCAGGAGATTCGATGATCATCGATCCATCAGGAATTATCTTACATAAAGCACCTCCGGATCAGGAAATAATACTTAATGGAGTTTTATCTTCCAAAACCCTTTTTTCGGTCAGACAAAAATTCAAAGTAGGCCTTGATTGGGATAATTTTCAAATCAAATCTTAAAAATCTGCAGGAAAAAAATTCGTTATCTAATCGTAAATTTGGTTAATTTCGAATGTCCGATAGTTCATAAGAGGTTAAATTTATATTGATTATTTAAAAATTATATTTTTACTTCGTAGCGCAAATTATTTTAACATGGATATTATTATTGCAGGTGACGGAGAAGTGGGATTTCATCTGGCTAAAATGCTGCATGATGAAAATCATAACATCACCATTGTCGACCCGCATGAAGATCTCCTGAAAATGTTGGAATCCCATACCGATATTCTCACGATTACCGGTGATTCTACCTCCGTTTCCGTACTCAATAAAGCCAGGGTCAACAAAGCGGATTTATTTATTTCCGTTTTACATGATGAGAAAACAAATCTTGTGTCTTGTATTTTGGGTAAAGGTTTGGGAGCCAACAGAACCATTGCGCGGATCAACAATACCGAGTTTTTATCCCCAGGAATCAAGGAAATTTTTAAGAACCATGGTATTGACGAATTGGTTTGCCCCGAAAGCATTGCCGCAGATGAGATCATAGCCCTTTTGAAACAAACAGCAGCAACCGAAATATATAATTTTTCACATGGCAGGCTCTCGCTTTTTTTGATCAAATTGGATGAAAATGCGCTTGTGATCAATAAAACACTGAATGATATTGCCCGTGAACATCCCCAACTGGATTTCAGGGCTGTGGCCATCCACCGAAATTCCCAGACCATCATCCCGCGAGGAGATGATGTTTTTATGGTGAACGATTTGGCTTATGTGATCACCAAACCAGATGGAATATCAACATTATTAAAGTTAGGTGGCAAACAACGTATTGAGATCAGGGACATCATGATTGTCGGAGGGGGCAGGATTGGACGTAAAACTACCGAACGGCTCGAAAAAAATTTGAATATCAAACTGGTAGAATTGGACAGGGAAAGAAGTCAGGGTTTGGCAAATGACTTGGAAAATGCTCTTGTTATCAATGGCGATGCCCGTGATATTGACTTGCTGAAAGAGGAAGGAATCAGAGATACGGATGCTTTTATCGCCGTAACCGATAGTTCTGAGACCAATATACTTACCTGCTTGCATGCCATGAAACTGGGAGTTAAAAGGACCATTGCACTCGTAGAGAATATTGATTATATCGATATTTCTCAAAATATGGGGATCAACACAATCATTAACAAGAAGCTTATTACTGCCAGTTATATTGCCCGGTTTACAATGGATGCAGAGGTTACCTCCATCAAATGCCTGAGTGGTATTGACGCTGAAGTGCTTGAATTTGTTGCCCGGCCAAAATCTGCTATAACAAAAAAACCGATTTACAAACTCAACATTCCGGAAGGCGCCATTATCGGAGGGATAGTCAGGGGAAAGAACAGTTATATTGCGATAGGTGATTTCCAGATACAGGAAAACGACAGGGTGGTTGTGTTCGCTCTGCCAAAAGCTATTCACAAGGTCGATAAGTTCTTTCATTAATTTTTATTTTTGCCTTAAATGTCTTCCTTCTCAAAAATCAACGGAAAAATTGTACTTCATATCCTTGGTTTTCTATTGATTATCGAAGGCTTATTCATGTTTACCGGAATGCCTTTCTCTATTTATTATTGTGAAAACAAATGTTTGAGTTTGTTATGGAGTGGGCTGATTACCGCAGTAACCGGGGGCTTGCTTTGGCTAATTACCCGAAAAGCTGATAGGGTCATTGGAAAAAGGGAAGGCTATATTATTGTTACAGCTACATGGATAGTAATTTCATTGTTCGGAACACTTCCTTATATGATCAGTGGTGCGATCCCGAAGTTCACCGATGCGTTTTTTGAAACTATTTCGGGATTCACAACTACCGGTGCTTCCATTTTAACAGATATTGAAGCGCTTCCAAAAGGATTGCTTTTCTGGAGGGCCATGACCCACTGGATCGGAGGAATGGGGATCATCGTATTGTCAGTTGCGATTCTTCCATTATTGGGTATTGGCGGAATGCAGCTTTTTGTTGCGGAAATGCCGGGGATCACTCCGGATAAATTGCATCCAAGGATCACACAAACAGCCAAGCGTTTGTGGCTCATTTATGTTGTTTTAACTTTTGCAGAGGTGATCCTTTTGATGTTTGGCGGAATGAACTTTTTCGATTCCTTATGTCATTCATTTGCCACGATGGCGACAGGTGGATTTTCTACTCAAAATGATAGCATTGCCGGGTATTCGGCATATATCCAATATATCATTATCCTTTTCATGATTTTTGCCGGAACCAACTTTACCTTACACTACCTGGGTTTCCATGGCAAGATCAGGGAAATTTGGAAAAATGAAGAATACAGATACTATATCACATTTACTTTTGGCTTCGCCATTTTAATTGCAGTACTTATTATTTGGAACAGTGATATTTCCGCAGAAAAGGCCTTTCGCGATTCTCTTTTCCAGGTTGTGTCAATAGTTACAACTACCGGATTCGTTACTTCCGATTATTTATTGTGGCCGGGATTTATCTGGATTTTTATCTTTTTACTTATGTTTATCGGTGGCAGCGCAGGATCTACAGGAGGCGGGATAAAAATTGCCCGCCAGATTTTATTGTTGAAAAACAGTGCTTTGGAATTCAAGAGGATGATCCACCCGCAGGCTGTAATACCAGTGAAATTTAATGGAAAATCGGTAACACCCGAGATCATTCATTTGGTTATGGCTTTTTTTCTGTTTTACATACTGACTTTTTTTGCAGGAACTTTCGTCATGACATTGATGGGTATGGATTTTATTACGGCAATTGGGGCCACTATTGCATCCCTTGGTAATATCGGACCCGGCCTGGGAGAGGTTGGTCCTGTTGAAAATTATTCGGGATTACCCACCGGAGGCAAATGGCTTTCATCCTTTCTCATGCTCTTGGGCCGGCTCGAATTATTCACCATATTGATCCTCTTTTCTCCTTCATTCTGGAGGAAATAGGATTTTTTTTAATTGAGAACTGTTTCAAGCTTCTCAATGATCATTTTAGTTGCTCCGGTATTTTCAACAATATATTTTCTGCAGGTATCAGAACATTGGGAATAAAAATCTTCATTCATTGACAAAAGTTGGAAGATTTTATTCAATTCATCCTTGTTTTTTACAGTAAATGCTCCACCGGCTTTCAGCAGGGTTCGGGCTTCATCGAATTTTTGATATTTGGGACCAAAAATAACAGGTTTGCCAAATGTTACTGCCTCCAGAATATTATGAATACCCTTACCGAATCCTCCGCCGATAAAGGCAATATGGCTATACTGATAAATGCTCGATAAAAAGCCCATCCCATCAATGATCAGTACATCCGTTTTTTGGATTGAAACGTCATTTGCCTCGCTCAGTCGAAGTGGATTAAAAGCGGAAAAGTTTTTTTGAATGAATGAAATTCGTTCTTCACCAATATCATGTGGTGCAATAATGAACTTATAGTTATCGGTACTTTTTGCTATATCCAAAATCAGGGCTTCATCCGGAGGCCAGGTGCTACCCCCCAATAAAACCTTTTTGCCGGAAGTATATTTTTCAATAAGCGGAAAATCCTTCGCATGTTGAGTGATATCATAAACACGGTCGAAGCGGGTATCTCCTGCAATTCTGGCATTTCTGATATCAATTGAATTTAGCAGATCGATAGAAACCTGGTTTTGGACAAAAAAATAGGTAATGGATTTTAATTTTTTTCTGAACCAGCCACCATACCATTTGAAAAAATATTGTTTGGGTCTGAAAATGGCAGAAATTATGAAAACAGGAATATGATTATCTTTCAGCAATGAAATGTAGTTATACCAGTATTCATACTTGATAAAAACTGCAATTTTGGGATTTACAATCCTGATAAATTTTTTTGCATTCGATTTAGTATCTATTGGCAGATAGTAAATAAAATCTGCACCTGTATATTTTTTACGGATTTCATAACCAGAGGGAGAGAAAAAAGTAAGTAAAATTTTATGGTCTGGAAATTTTATTCTGAATGATTCGATCACCGGACGCCCCTGCTCAAATTCGCCCAGGGAAGCGGCATGAAACCATATGATATCCTCGGCGACATTCAGTTCAAGTGCCATCTTCTTGAACAACCCTTTCCTGCCGCTGATCCACAATTTGGCTTTTTGATTAAAAAGGGATGCCAACCGAATGATGGCCCAATAAAAATAGATTGACAGGTTATAAATCAGAGACATATGTACAATTTGTCTTTATACCCGACCATTTAATAATAATAGTATTTTTCGGGCATTCTCTTAAAAAGTGGGATAATCCAGCCAATTTTTACCCCGCTCATTAGGTCGGTTCTATTTTTCACCTCATCCGGCTCCATAGTATCAAAATTTACATCACGCAGGGGTTTTGTAAATGCCTGTGTAAATTCAAAGCCTGCATAAAAATTCAACAAACGGCTATTGCTTAAAAATGTATAACCGACAAATTCGGCCACGGCAAAACCACCGGTAAGCCGGTCATATCCCTTTTTATAATCACCATTGAGTTGTGGTACTGAGTTTTGGTTCACCTCAATCCGCACTTTGTGTTGCAAATATCCTACACTACCCGTAATGACAAATCCCGAATTCGGATTGGGGCTGAGCACCGGGATCAGTTTACCGAATCGAAATGCAAAAAAATACCCCCGCTCATATAAGGAATAACTGGCTACATTTCCAGCCATATCAATGATTTGTCCGATTTCCGTTTTTAGGTTGGTGAGCATTTCATCGGCTATTTTAATATCATTTCCGAAATAGAAGTTAAAATCCGCCCCCCATATCCAATTTTCTGAAGTTTTCCATTGAAAGCCCCCTCCGATGAGAGAGTTATTGCCGAAACGGTCAGCCAAATCTCCTCCTGGTATTTGATAAGCATAGGAGGCATAAAACATGGGAATACTCAAGGTGGTGTCCTTTATATCAACCTGTGCATTTACCATATAAAATGATATTATTGCAATTACCGTGAAAATATTCTTATTCCCCATTTTCATAGTGGGGCAAAGATAGAATTAATTTTTTCCAAATAGGATTTGTGCTAATTTATTGTTGCCGGAAACGGGCTAAATTAATATGAGAGGATCGCTATAAACCGTTTATTGTTATTTTGTTAACAAGAAGTGTTAAATTCCTTTTATTCGTGCGATAAATAAGTATCTTTGCGCCCAAATAAAATATCAATATTATAACCTTTCCGGTAAAGGATATGAAAGATAAAAAGAAAAACATCGGGTTGATCGGAGCCGGCTCCTGGGGTAAAAATCATTTAAGAAGTCTCGAAAACCTAGGCGTTCTTCATTCAGTCCTTGAAAATTCAAAGAAGATAACAGAACAACGTCAAAAAGAATTTCCAGGGATTATTTTTGTTGATCGAGAAGATGATTTTATTTCCAATGAAGATATAAAGGGAATTGTAATTGCCGCACCTGCAGAACATCATTACAATTTAACGAAAAAGTGTCTTGAAGCAGGCAAGGATGTTTTGGTTGAAAAACCATTGGCACTCAAAGTATCGGAAGGTGAAGAACTGGTGGGTATTGCAGAAAAAAATGGCAGGATTTTGATGATAGGGCACATTCTTCAGTATCATTCGGCTGTAATCAAGTTGAAGGAAATGATCGATGACGGAGAATTGGGCCGCATACGATACATTTACTCAAACCGGCTCAATATTGGAAAATTACGGACAGAGGAAGATGTATTGTGGAGTTTTGCGCCACATGATATCTCTCTGATAATTATGTTTATGGATGGCGAAGAACCCCTTAGGATAGAAGCGCATGGCGGATCCTATCTCAGCAGGGAAATTTTTGATACTACGCTTACCATGATAGAATTTAAAAATGGAGTTAAAGGCCATGTATTCGTGAGTTGGCTTCATCCTTTCAAGGAACAGAAGCTGGTAGTTGTTGGTTCGGAAAAAATGGTGGTATTTGACGATATCAGCAAGGAAAAGCTTTTTATATATCCGCACAAGATAAAATGGGAAAAAGGGAAGCTTCCGGTTGCAGAAAAGGCCGACTATACAACTTTGGATTTGGAATTGAAGCAACCATTGGAGGAGGAACTGAAACATTTTATTCAATGTATACAAACCCGACAAACACCAAAAACGGACGGACGGGAAGGATTAACCGTCCTGAAAGTCCTTGAAGCAGCGCAAAATAAATTGTAAAAAATCAAATATTATTTTAAAATGGAAAAAAAATATTTTGTCCATGAAAGTGCATATGTGGACGATAACGTAACCATCGATGAAGGAACTAAAATCTGGCATTATTCGCACGTTCAGAGTGGTTCGAGGCTGGGTAAAAATTGCTCGCTGGGCCAGAATGTCAATGTTGGCAACAACGTCAAGATTGGCAACAATGTAAAGATCCAAAACAATGTTTCGGTATATGAAGGGGTCGAACTGGAGGATTTTGTTTTTTGCGGGCCATCTATGGTATTTACCAATATCATGAATCCCCGCAGTGAGTTCCCTCAAAGGGGTTCGGAGTTTTATCTGAAAACCCTGGTGAAAAAAAGTGCTTCCCTTGGCGCCAACAGCACCATCGTTTGTGGCAATACCATTGGTAAGTATGCATTTGTTGGGGCAGGCTCAGTTGTTACCAAAGATGTACCCGATTATGCCATGGTTGTAGGTACTCCGGCGCGGCTCAAAGCATGGGTTTGTGCTTGCGGCAATAAATTATCTCTGACAACCAGTTTAGATTCGAATGAAAAAGCCACCTGCAGTAAATGCGGAAGAGAATATAATAAAACAGGAAAAATCGTTGAACAAATTTAAAATTTAATATTATGCAGTTTATTGATTTAAAAGCACAACAAGACAGGATTAAAGATAAGATCGATGCCAATATTCAGAAAGTATTGGCCCATGGCAAATATATCATGGGGCCCGAAGTTAAGGAACTTGAAAATATTTTGGCAGATTATACGGGTACCAAATATGCCATTGGTGTTGCAAGCGGAACAGATGCTTTATTGATGCCGCTGATGGCTTACGATATAGGCCCGGGAGATGCCATTTTCACTGTTTCCTTTACTTTTATCGCGACCGCAGAGGTCATACAGTTACTTGGAGCTACCCCGGTATTTGTTGACATTGATGGCGACACTTACAACATGGATACTTCCAAACTGGAAGAGGCAATTAAAAAGGTAAAAGCCGAAGGTAAATTGAACCCAAAAGGAATCATTCCTGTTGATTTATTTGGACAGCCGGCAGATTATGATGAGATCAACGCCATTGCCAGAAAATACGGTTTGTTTGTTTTGGAAGATGCAGCCCAGGGTTTCGGTGGAGTTTATAAAGGCAAAAAGGCCTGTTCGCTGGCGGATATAGCTGGTACCAGTTTCTTTCCTGCCAAACCACTTGGTACTTATGGCGACGGTGGTATGTGTTTTACCGACGATGCAGATATGATCAATAAACTCGAATCGATCAGGGTTCATGGCAAGGGTTCCGATAAATACGACAATATAAGGATTGGGATCAACGGTCGGCTTGATACCCTGATGGCAGCCATCCTGCTGCCCAAAGCGGAAATTTTTGAAGAAGAGGTTCAGTTGAGGCAGAAAGTAGCCAATCGCTATAACGAAATGCTGAAAGGATACGTGAAAACTCCCTACGTAAAAGAGTACAATATTTCTTCCTGGGCCCAGTATTCCATCCTCCATCCCGATCGCGAAAAAGTAATGGAAGGACTGAAAAATGAAGGTATCCCTACAGCAATTTATTACCCAAAACCATTACATTTACAGGAAGCGTTTAAAGGTTTGGGATATCGGTTTGGGGATTTGAAAGTAAGTGAGAAAATTGCCGTCGAAATATTCAGTATCCCAATGCATCCTTATTTAAATCATGAGGATCAGGACAAAATTGTGGATGCCATTAAAAAATATGCTTAATTAAAATGAACTTGGAACAAAACTTCCTCAAACCTGTTTAAAGTTCTTTGAGGAAGTTTTTTTATTTACCAAAACAATTAACATTATGGATATCTATAAAAAATTAATCAACAAGGAAGCTAAATTATCTCTGATCGGGTTAGGATATGTAGGCCTTCCCATTGCACTTGAATTTGCCAGGAAGATTTCGGTAATCGGGTTTGATATTAGTGAAGAGCGGGTCAGAAAAATGAAACAGAAAATCGATCCCAGCGATGAATTGAATGCCGAAGCATTTGATGGTTGTGAAATTGAATTTACCACGAATCCCCAAGATTTGAAAAAGGCATCCTTTCATATTGTTGCGGTTCCCACACCCATAGATACCCACAATATGCCCGATTTATCACCATTAATTTCCGCAACGGAGACGGTGGGGAAAATTTTAAAAAAGGGCGACTATGTTGTTTATGAGTCAACTGTTTATCCAGGTGCCACAGAGGAAGAGTGCATACCGATTTTGGAAAAATTATCAGGCCTCAAATTTAAAAAGGATTTCAAAGTTGGATATTCTCCCGAAAGGATCAATCCTGGCGACAAGGTTCATACCCTCTCTACCGTAGTAAAAATAGTTTCAGGTTGCGATGATGAGTCCTTGGAAAACATTGCTAAGGTTTATGAATTGGTCGTTAAGGCAGGTGTTCACCGTGCTCCCAACATGAAAGTTGCTGAAGCTGCAAAAGTGATTGAAAACACCCAGCGGGATGTAAATATCGCTTTGATGAACGAGCTTTCCATCATCTTTAACCGGATGGGAATCAACACCTATGAAGTTCTGGAAGCGGCCGGAACGAAGTGGAATTTCCTGAAATTTTATCCGGGTCTGGTCGGAGGACACTGCATTGGCGTCGACCCCTATTACCTGGCATACAAGGCCAAGGAGTACCGTTATCATCCGCAAATTATCAATTCCGGAAGGTTTGTTAACGATTCCATGGGTTTCTACATTGCCAAGCAGTTGGTTAAAAAAATGATCGACAAAGGAAAAAAAGTGTTGAATACCAAGGTGCTGGTAATGGGAGTTACTTTTAAGGAAGATGTGAGCGACCTTCGTAATTCTAAAGTTGCAGACCTTGTTAGTGAATTGAAATCTTACGGTGTACTGGTAGAGGTAACCGACCCTCATGCTTCATCGGAAGAAGTTAAAATGGAATACGGTTTTGAACTAACCGACGATATCGCCGATGACTACAATGCCGTGGTGGTAGCCGTGTCACATAAAGATTATATGGACTTGGACGAATCCTATTTCAAGTCAATCATGGCAAAAAATGGTATCTTAGTGGACGTAAAAGGAATTTACAGAAATAAGATTAATAATCTAAGTTATTGGAGCCTCTAATAAAGCAATGAAAGTTCTTGTTACCGGCGGAACCGGGTATATCGGATCACATACCGTTGTTGAACTGCAACAAGGCGGGTTTGAAGTGATCATAGTTGACAACCTTTCCAATTCCTATGAAAGCGTTGTGGATAATATAGAAAAAATTACCGGTATCAAGCCGGGGTTTGAAAAATTTGACCTGACAGACCGGGATAAAACACTTGATTTTCTTAAGCACCATAAGGATTTAAAAGGGGTTATCCATTTTGCAGCCTCCAAATCAGTAGGAGAGTCGGTTGAAAAACCGTTGAAATACTACCATAACAACCTTCTCTCGTTGATCTATCTGCTTGAAGGGATGGTTCAAAATAATATTGACAACATTGTATTTTCTTCGTCCTGCACTGTTTATGGACAGCCGGATGAATTGCCGGTAACGGAAAAAGCACCTATTAAAAAAGCATGGTCTACTTATGGCCATACCAAGCAAATATCTGAGCAGATTATTGAAAATACAAGCATTTCCAATGGAATAAAGGGTATTTTACTGAGGTATTTTAATCCCATAGGGGCGCATGATTCGGTACTTATTGGTGAACTTCCCATCGGATCTCCAGATAATTTAATTCCATTTATAACGCAGACTGCCATTGGTAAACGAGAAGTTTTAAGGGTTTTTGGAGATGATTATGATACTCCGGATGGCACAGCGGTCCGGGACTACATTCATGTGGTCGATTTGGCCAAGGCTCATGTTGTGGCATTGAATCGGATGATTACCGGTAAAAATCAGGCAAAAGTTGAAATATTTAATCTGGGGACCGGTTGGGGACATTCGGTTCTTGAAGTAATAAATACTTTTGAAAAAATTTCAGGAGTGAAATTGAATTACCGCATTACCGAAAGGAGGCCGGGAGATATTGAAAAAGTTTGGGCCGACACGCAATTTGCGAATCAAGAATTGGGTTGGAAGGCATCAAAAGGCCTGGAAGAGATGATATTATCAGCCTGGAACTGGGAACTTGAACTGAAAAAGAGGGTATAATATATTTTAACCGTAAATTAATATCGATCAGAATGAAAAAAATACTCATCACCGGAGGGGCCGGATTTATCGGATCACACGTTGTTCGGCTGTTCGTCAATAAATATCCCGATTATCACATTTACAACCTGGATAAATTGACATATGCCGGCAACCTTGAAAACCTCCTGGATATAGAAAACAAGCCCAATTATACCTTTGTCAAAGGAGATATTGTTGATGATGAATTCATCCAAAAGCTTTTTTCAGAGCATATATTTGATGGCGTCATCCATTTGGCAGCCGAATCGCATGTTGACCGGTCGATATCCAATCCTATGGAATTCATTTTCACCAATATTGTTGGTACTGTAAATTTGTTGAATGCCGCCAAATTCAACTGGAAGGATAACATGGACAAGAAACTTTTTTATCATATTTCAACGGATGAGGTTTATGGTTCTTTGGGTGACACAGGTTATTTTACGGAAGAAACGCCCTATGATCCGCACAGCCCCTATTCGGCTTCCAAAGCCAGTTCCGACCATCTGGTCAGGGCTTATCATGACACCTTTGGATTGCCCGTGGTGATCTCCAACTGCTCCAACAATTATGGCCCCAACCAGTTTCCTGAAAAACTGCTTCCGTTGTTTATCCATAACATCAGGAATAACAAGCCCTTGCCGGTTTATGGTAAAGGTGAAAATGTCAGGGATTGGCTTTTCGTTGAAGACCATGCCAATGCCATTGACCTGATCTTTCATCAGGGAAAAGTTGGAGAAACATACAATATCGGTGGCAATAACGAATGGAAAAATATTGACCTGATCATGCTGCTTTGCAAGATCATGGATAAAAAGCTGGGAAGAGAACCCGGAACTTCAAAAAAATTGATCACCTATGTAAAAGACCGTGCAGGCCACGATTTAAGGTATGCCATTGATTCTTCAAAGCTGCAACGTGAGCTAGGCTGGTCTCCATCATTGCAATTTGAAGAAGGATTAGGAATAACGGTCGATTGGTATCTCAGTCACCAGCAATGGCTTGATAGCGTGACATCAGGCGATTATCAGAAATATTATGAAGCGCAATACGTAAAGCGAGAAAGGTAGTAATTTCAGCAATTAAGAATATCCCATTGTTTCAGCCTCACTGCTGATCTTCTTCACCAGGCCCTGTAACACATTTCCTGGACCGAGTTCAGTAAATATTTTGGCACCATCTTTCACCATGTTCTGAACCGTTTGAGTCCAAAGTACCGGTGAAGTCAACTGGGCAATAAGGTTTTGCTTGATTGCTTTAGGATCGGTTGAAGGTTTGGCGTTCACATTCTGGTATACCGGGCATATCGGGATGGAAAATTCAGTTTTGTCAATTGCTTTGGCAAGTTCAATGCGTGCAGGTTCCATCAATGGTGAATGAAAGGCACCTCCGACTTTCAGGGGCAGCGCCCTGCGAGCACCTGCTTCCTTTAATTTTTCACAGGCCATTTCAATTCCTTTTACTGAACCAGAAATTACCAATTGCCCGGGGCTGTTGAAATTGGCAGGTACGACCACTTCATCAATATTTTTCAATGTTTGTTCAACCATATGGTCATCCAGTCCAAGTATGGCTGCCATGGTTGAGGGTTCCATTTCACAAGCCTTTTGCATGGCCATAGCTCTGGCATAAACAAGCCTTAGACCATCAGAGAACGAAAGGGCCTGGTTGGCAACCAGTGCGGAGAATTCTCCCAGGGAGTGGCCGGCGACCATATCAGGCTGAAAATGATCTCCCAGCGTTTTGGCCAGGATTACCGAATGCAGGAAAATGGCCGGCTGGGTCACTTTAGTTTGTCTTAACGCCTCGTCGGTTCCGCTGAACATAATTTCGGTTATCCTGAAGCCGAGAATTTCATTGGCCTCTTCAAAAAGTGATCTGGCTTCTGTAGATTTTTCATAAAGGCCCTTGCCCATTCCTGAGAACTGGGCTCCCTGCCCCGGAAATATGTATGCTTTCATTGGTCTATTTTTGAGTGGTAAAATTATAGAAATTATTGAAATGGGTTTTTGCAGTAGAAGTCCTAATTTTATAAAACTTAATTTCAATATGATGCTTTATAACATGTACACTCAAATCGGGAAGGCAGGCTACTTTCTAAAAAATACTTTTGCATTTTATGAAAATGCATTACTTTTGCCCCTTGTTTTGAAATTCAAGGGTGTAAAATTTTGTAATAAAACCAAATACGCTGATGCCGGATAAAACATTTCTGCTTAAAATCATTATATTCTTATCTCTGGGCGCCTTCATCTTTTCTTCCTGTGTTCCGATGAAAAAGCAAATTTTTATGCAGGTAAAGGAAGATACCGTTAAGTCGGAATATATCAATGATAAAAAGATGGATTATAAGTTAAAACCCGGAAATAATTTATATGTTCAGGTAGTGAGTTTGGAGGAAGATGTCTCGGATTTTTTCAATATGGGGTATGGTTCTTCAGGAAACATGTATTATGATGCTGCTATTTATCTTAATAGCTATTCTGTGAGTGATTCTGGTTATGTTGAGATGCCTTTTTTAGGCAAAATATACGTAAGAGGATTAACCCTGGGTGAGATAAAGGAAAATATCCAGAAAAGGGTTGATTCATATTTATATAATACTATAGTCATTGTGAAAATTGTTAATTACAATATATCTGTTGTGGGAGAAGTAAACAGACCGGGTCAGTTTAAGATATATCAGGATAAGATTAATATATTTGAAGTATTGGGACTGGCCGGCGACATGACGGTTTATGCCAAGAGGAATGATGTAAAAGTGATTCGTAAGACGGAGAAAGGCTCAAAAATTTATAGTTTAGATTTATTGGATGATAATGTTCTTGAATCAGAATTATACTATATTCTGCCGGATGATATTGTGTATGTTGCTCCGGTGAAGGGAAGGAACTTTGCTTTTACTTCGTTTCCCTATACTCTCGTGATTTCATCAATTTCATTGACTATTGCCCTATTTGCGTTATTTAAATAATTTTTAAAAAGTGGAAAGTAATATCCAAAATATACCCCAAATTCAGCAGGAAGAATCGTTTGATTATAAATCCTTGTTTTTCAAATTGTACCGTTACTGGTATTTCTTTGTTTTGACCATTTTCATTGCTCTTTTGATTGCATTCCTGTTTAATAAGTACACCAAACCCATCTATGAAGTGCATACCACTGTATTGATCAAGGATGACCGTTCTTCTCCCGACCCGCAGGCATTAATAGGATTTGGTTTCAGGAACAGCCAGCAAAATATTGAAAATGAAATCGGGAAGTTACAGTCTTATACATTGGTAAATCAGGCAGTACGTGACCTGGATCTTGGAGTATCTTATTTTGAGGAAGATAACTTTGTTACCACCGAATTATATAAGAACAGCCCATTTGTAGTTCTTTTTGATACGATGCATCCACAGCCACTCAATGTGAAATTTAAATTGAAGATTATCTCCAATCGAAATTATACACTGGAAGCTGAAGCGAGGGATGTAAAACAATATTCGTACAAAGACTTTGAAGAAATTTCCGACCCTGAATTACTTATAGTTTCTGATATCAGTATCGATAGTACATATGCCTTCGACCAGTTTATTTTCGGCTCAAATTATCGGTTTAAAATTGAATTGACCGATTTTTATATCCCACAAACTGATGAAAAGAAGAATTATTACTTCCTATTCAATAATATCGATAACCTCACAAAAAGTTTTCAAGCGTTTCAGATTGAACCCATTAAAGAAGAATCTTCTATTTTAAAAATTTCACAAAAAGGAAACAGCGTTTCCAAATCCGTCGATTTTCTGAATAAGTTAACAGAGGTTTATTTGCAAAGAGATCTCGATCAAAAAAACAGGGTTGCTGATAATACGATAACATTTATTGATAGCCAGTTAGGAGATATAACGGATTCATTAAATAAGGCAGAACAGAACCTCCAGGATTTCCGGGCAGAAAAGCAGGTGATGGACCTGGATGTGCAGGCAACCCAGGTTTTTGAACAATTAAAGATGTTGGAAAACGAAAAAGCCCAGTTGGATCTGAAGTCCAAATATTATAATACATTAAGGAATTACATTGAACAGAAGAAAGACCTTGATGATGTATTGATCATACCGAGTACCATGGGGATAGAAGATCCAATGATCAGCCAGATGACTACTGAATTATCAAAACTTTATAGCGAAAAGGAGGAAAAGTTATATTATTCAAAACCTTCCACTCCGGCGATTAAAATTTTGGACAAAAAAATAGAAATTACTGAAGCAACTTTATTGGAGAGTATTTATAATATTATAAATAGCTCAAATATTGCCATTAAGGATATAAATAATCGAATTAAAGAGTTAGAATCGCGTATCAACCAGTTGCCTTCTACCCAAAGAGAGCTTCTGGGTATCGAAAGAAAATTCAAGCTTAGTAATTCTCTTTACAACTATTTACAGGAAAAACGATCAGAAGCTCAGATTACAAAGGCATCAAACGAACCGGACAATGAAGTGATCGATATTGCCAGAGACAGCGGTGGAGAGCCTGTATTTCCAAAAAAGAGCCTGAATTATATGATCGCTATTATTTTAGGTATCGTGTTACCGGTGGTTTATATTCTAGGAAAAGATTATTTTAATGACAAGATCATCGAACGCAAGGATGTAGAAAGTATTACTGGTTTCCCAATTATCGGACACATTATCCATAGCAATAAGGATACTCAGGCAGTGGTTGCCGAATCCCCCAAATCGTCCATTGCCGAATCCTTCCGGTCGGTGCGTACCAACCTGCAGTTCATAGCTAAAGGAAATGAAAAACAAACCGTATTGATCACCTCTGATATGGTGAGTGCAGGAAAGACATTTTGCGCGATTAACCTCGCTTCTATTTTCGCTATGTACGGCAAAAAAACCCTTTTACTTGGATTTGACCTGCGGAAACCGAAAATATATAAAGACTTTGGATTGACCAACACGGAAGGGATCAGTTCCTTCCTGATCAATAAAAGTAAACTGGAAGACATCATCCAGGTTTCACCGATTGATAATCTTGATATTGTAATGGCCGGCCCGGTTCCTCCCAATCCTTCGGAATTGATTGCCTCAGACAGAACCAATGAACTGTTTACGCGGCTTAAAGAATTGTACGATTATATTATCATCGATTCCCCGCCGGTTGGATTGGTAACCGATGCTTTCCTCCTGATGAAATATGCCGATGCTTCGTTATTCATTGTCCGGCAGAACTATACCAATAAAAAAGTATTCGCATCGATCATGAGCGATATTGAAAAGCGTAATATGCCCAACATCAGTATCCTGATCAACGACGTGAAACTTAACAAGGGTTCATACGGTTACGGTTATGGCTACGGTTATGGTTATGGTTATGGTTATGGCTATGGCTATGGCTACGGTTATGGTTATGGTTATTATTCCGATGACCGGGAATATGACAAAGAGTCGACGGTGAAGCGGATATTTAAAAACACCTAGCTGTTAATTTGTTTTCGTTGAGTTAGACTATTCCAAAATTATTTCTTAAATCTTTTGACAATAAAGCTCGGATTGACCAGGGTCTCGGAATTATAGGTCAATTCAGTGTTGGTGTTTGCATTTATAATAGAGGCTTCAGCATATGTTGCGATGGCATCACCGGCAGCAATATCCCACTCCATGGTAGGTGCAAAACGTGGATACTCGTCAGCCCCTCCCTCGGCAACCATACAAATTTTGAGAGAGCTACCCCTGGATAAGAAATTTATATTGCCATATTTTAATTTTAATTGGTCGATATATGCCTTTGTTTCAGCATTCATATGTGATTTACTTCCAACCACGGTATAAATGCTTTTTCTGCTAATATTTGGAAGTTTGATGCCTTCATCAATTATTGTTTTCAAATCTGGAAATATTTCCCTTTTACTGATCCCCTCAAATTTAATCGATCCGGTTTGTTCACTTCCAAAATATAAAACATCTTTAACCGGAATATAGATAACTCCTGCAATAGAACGGTTATCTTGAATAAAGGCGATATTAACGGTAAATTCACCATTTTTTTTAATAAATTCTCTGGTTCCATCCAACGGATCAACCAACCAGAATTTTTTCCAGAGTTTTCTTTCCTGAAATGGAATGGATTTACCTTCCTCACTCAAGACAGGGATGCCGGTCTTTTTTAAATAAGATAATAAGACCTCATTCGACTTTTTATCAGCCGTAGTCAATGGGGAACTATCATCCTTAAACTCAATATCAAACGTACTATTGTAAATTTTCAAAATTTCCTTACCTGCATGCACCGCTGATATGATGGCTGTCTTTAAAAGATTATATGTAAATCCCATGTTGTAAAATTTATATTACCGGCGTTATCTAAAAATTTTTACTTTTTATGTTAAGTAAGAGGGTAAAGCCAGAACTTAAAATTTATCTAACTTTGCCCGGTAAAATTAGGCAATTCGTTTTGTTTGGGATAAATGAAAAGTTTGGGAAATAACAACATTCACCCTGTTTTCGATAAGATTTTACAGCGGGAAGATAAGGAGCGGCTTCTTGACCAAAGATCCAAAGTGATATGGATGACCGGACTTTCAGGTGCCGGGAAAACCACTTTAGCCAAGCACCTGGATGAAGCGCTTTATAAAATGGGATACCTGGCGCAGATACTGGATGGAGATAATATCCGTTCCGGGATCAACAATAACCTTTCTTTTACCGATGCAGATCGCTACGAGAACATCCGTCGTATTGCCGAGGTATCCAAGTTGTTCATCAATTGCGGCATCATCATCATCAACAGCTTTATCAGTCCTACCGAAGAGATCAGGCATATGGCAATGAAAATCATTGGTCGGGAGAATTTTATCGAAGTTTTTGTGAACGCACCCCTTGAGGTTTGTGAAGAACGCGATACCAAAGGATTGTACGCCAAGGCACGGAAAGGAGAGATTAAGCATTTTACCGGCATCGATTCTCCATTTGAGATGCCAGAACATGCAGATGTCATTTTAAGGACGGATATCCAAACAATTGAGGAGTCGCTGGAAAAACTGCTGGATTATGTATTGCCCAGAATTAAATTTGAAAGTAATCAATAAAATAGAATAAAAAGGAATTATTATTCATGAAGAAGTACAATCTCAATCACCTCCGTGAACTGGAATCGGAATCAATTTTTATCATGCGGGAGGTGGCTGCACAGTTTGAAAACCCTGCATTGCTTTTTTCAGGCGGTAAAGATTCCATTGTAATGGTACACCTGGCAAAAAAAGCTTTTTGGCCGGCAAAAATCCCATTTCCTTTATTGCACATTGATACGGGACATAATTTTGAGGAGACCATCGTATTCAGGGATGAACTGGTAAAAGAACTGGGTGTGCAACTGATCGTCGGATCGGTTCAGGATTCCATTGATAAAGGCCGGGTGGTCGAGGAAACGGGATACAGCGCCAGCCGGAACCTTTTGCAAACAGTTACATTGCTCGATACCATCGAAAAATTTAAAATTGATGCTGCCCTCGGTGGTGGGAGAAGAGATGAGGAAAAAGCCCGGGCAAAAGAGCGTTTTTTCTCACACCGCGATGAATTTGGGCAGTGGGATCCCAAAAACCAACGGCCGGAGTTGTGGAACATTTTCAATGGCAGGAAACATGTAGGGGAACATTTTCGTGTATTCCCACTCAGTAACTGGACCGAAATGGACATTTGGCAATATATTTACCTTGAGGATATCGATATTCCCGATCTGTATTTTACCCACAAAAGAAAGGTTTTTGTCCGTGATGGTGTAATACTGGCAGATGCCCCGTTTATGATGAAAAAAAATAGCGAAAAAGTAGAAATCATGCAAGTCCGCTGCCGGACAATCGGTGATATTTCATGTACCGGCCTCACCATGTCGACAGCCAATAACCTTGAGGATATCATCCAGGAAATTGCTGCCACCAGGGTAACGGAGCGGGGCGGCAGGGCAGACGATATGCGCAGCGAATCTGCCATGGAAGACCGGAAAAAGGAAGGATATTTTTAGTGTTTCGACTTTGTTTAATGCAAAGAGCAACAAGCAACAAAGGCATTTTAAAGTCATGAAGAATAATAAGAAAAATTTAATTTGTCATTCTGAGCGAAGCGAAGAATCTGTAATGGCTCTTGAGAAGGGGATTAAGCAATATCTGGTTAATTTTCGTAATCCGGGATGAATGGAAATTAGAAAAAAAGCTAATTTAATGGATAACAATAAAGAATTTTCAAGCAAGGCATACCTCGATATGGAACTGTTGCGTTTCACGACCGCCGGTAGTGTAGATGATGGAAAAAGTACATTAATCGGCCGGTTGCTTTATGACAGTAAATCGATTTTTGAAGATCAACTCGAAGCTGTAAAACGGGCCAGTATCCGCAAAGGAAACGAAAAGATCAACCTGGCCTTGCTGACTGACGGCCTTAGGGCTGAGCGCGAACAAGGCATTACTATTGATGTTGCATACAGGTACTTTGCCACCCCCAAAAGAAAATTTATCATTGCTGATACACCCGGTCATGTTCAGTACACCCGCAATATGGTAACCGGAGCCTCTACCGCCAATGCTGCCATCATCCTTATTGATGCCAGAAATGGGGTCACCGAGCAAACATACCGCCATTCCTATATTTCATCACTTCTGCAGATACCGCACCTGATCATTTGTGTGAACAAAATGGACCTGGTGGATTACAAAGAGGAGATTTACGAATTAATTAAGGAGCAGTTCAGTGCGTTTGCTTCCAAGCTTGCGGTGAAAGATATCCGTTTTGTTCCTATCAGTGCATTAAATGGAGATAACGTTGTGGAACATTCAAAAAATATGCCCTGGTATGGAGGTGGAACCCTCAGGTATATCCTTGAAAACATTCATGTTGGCAGCGATTTGAATCATATTGATCCCCGTTTTCCGGTACAATATGTGGTTCGTCCACAATCCGATAAATTCCATGATTACCGCGGTTACGCCGGCAGAGTGGCCGGTGGTGTGTTCAAAAAAGGCGATAGGGTAATGGTATTACCATCCGGATTTGTGACCACAATTGAAGCCATTGATGTTTATCATAAAGAAGTTGAGGAAGCATTTCCCCCCATGTCTGTCACCATCAGGCTTTCAGACGACCTGGATATCAGCCGGGGAGATATGATCGTGAAGGAAAATAATGTTCCCTTTGTGGAGCAGGATATCGATGTGATGATATGCTGGATGAATGAAAAACCATTACAACCGCACACCAAATATCACCTCAAGCATACCACCAACGATGTTAAATGCATGGTAAAAGAGATAAAATACAAAGTTGATGTGAACACCCTGAACAGGATTGAAGATGGTGTAGAACTGAAAATGAATGAAATCGCCAGGGTATCAATTAGGACCACCAAACCATTGTTTTTTGACAGCTATCGTAAGAACCGGCAGACCGGCAGCCTGATCCTTATTGATGAGGGAACGAACAACACCATGGGGGTAGGGATGATTGTTTAATTGGTTCAGATCACGACGGCATCGCTTTCGCATAGCTTTTCCTTCGCAATTTACTATGGATAGGAGTTTCAACGGAGTAAAGCCAGTCGGGCAGGTTCAGGGTTCAAAGTTCCGGATTTTTTGTTCAATTTTCTTTTTCATACTAAATCATTCATTTGGATTGGAATAATTTGTTAGATACTAATATAAACCTACGCATGGATCAAAACCAAAAAAATTGGTTTGCAATTTATACCAAATCACGGAACGAGAAGAAGGTATATGATCGCCTGATTGAAGCAGGTGTCGAAGTATTTTTACCTTTATTGAAAGTCCTTAAGCAATGGAGCGACAGAAAGAAATGGGTAGAGGAGCCGTTGTTCAGGTCCTACATTTTCGTTCGTATTCAACCACAAGAATATTATCAAATACTAAATATTCCAGGAGTCGTAAGGTATATTGCGTTTGAGGGAAAGGCAGTTCCTGTTCCGCCCCAGCAGATTTTGGCCATAAAACAATTTCTGAATAATGAGGAAGATATTCGTGAGGCAGGTGAAGAATTCGAAATCGGCGATCGGGTGGAGATTTTCAGGGGAACACTGAAGGGCTTATTGGGGGATTTGATCGATATTCGTGGAAAACAGAAGGTTAGGATTGAGATTGAAAATATTGGCCATTCCATTATACTTACCATTCCAAAATCCTATTTACGGATGATTCGTAAATAAAATTTTTCAGTTACTAATTTCAGTTAAGAACCGTCATTGCCATGACGGAATAAAAGGAGAACTTCGTTAAAAAATGCATTTTTAGACAACGTCATTGCGAGGAGAATCAGGAGGGCATCAGGTGCGGGCCTCCGAAGCAATCCCCTATTTTATCAAAGGAAACACTACTGATAATGAGATTGCTTCGCTCCTACACTTTAAGCCTTCCCACAGGCTCGCAAAGAGGGTTGGAAAAAATATATAACCAATCAAAAAAAATTTCGTTAAAAATTTGTTTTTAATAAAAATTGAGTAATTTTGTTACTCGTTTTTGTGATAGATATATTCATGAGGCGTATAAATCAGGCAGAAACCATCGACCGGAAAAATTTGGAGAGGAAATCAAATCCAAAAGCTTGTTATTTATTTTTATTTCCTGAACAGGCATTCCACGGAATATTTAATATTATGATTGACAACGGAATAATAAATTCCGTCAAATGATTTCTGCTTAGCTATAACTGTGAAAATGATCGCAAAAAATGCCCGGTCTTCACACCATCCGTGTGACTGACAAGGCGAAGCTGTGTAAAGCATGTTAGATACATTAATTACTTCCAAAACTCGAATAAAACTTCTACTCAAGTTTTTCCTGAACAGCAATTCCAGGTCCTACCTGCGCAATCTGGAAACAGAATTTGGTGAGTCGACCAATGCCATCAGGCTGGAATTGAATAAATTTGAAAAAGCAGGTTTATTGACAACCGAACAAGACGGCAATAAAAAATATTTCCGCGCCAATACCAGTCACCCTCTGTATTGGGATATCAATAATATTTTGCTTAAATACATCGGTTTTGACCAAATCATCGAAAGGGTGGTTAATAAGCTGGGAAACCTGGATAAAGTATATGTGGCCGGCGATTTTGCCAGGGGAACCGACAACCAGATCATCGACCTGATCTTTGTTGGAAATGGGATCAATAAAGAATACCTGGTGAAATTGATTGAAAAAACCGAAAAGCTGATTAAAAGGCGGATCCGGTATGTCGTTTTTGGGAAGGATGAGTTTATGGAATACCATAATAACCAAAAAGATCCTGAGTTGCTGGTTCTTTGGAAAGGTAGCAATTAATGAATTGCAATGTACAGCCACAATGGTTTATTTGGGGAGTTCAAAAGTTAAATTTGAATATTTTTGTTAGATGTCATTGACAGACAAAAATATTGAAAAGCTTAGAAAAGAACTGAAAAAAAATTTTCCTTGTATAGCTTATGCGTATTTGTTCGGATCTGTCGCACAGGGAAAAGAAAAGGAAAATTCAGATTTTGATTTGGCTGTATTTCTTAAGCCACCAGATCGAAATCCCGAATTGGTTGCCAAAATAATAGGTTTGGTTGAAAGCGTTGTTTCCGGATTCACTTGTGATCTGCTTATTCTAAATGATACAGGTTCCATTTTATCCATGGAGGTTTTAAAAGGGAAATTGCTTTTTGTTCGTGAGTCAGCTTTGGATGATTATGCTGCATTTTATTCGTTAACCTGCAGAAAGTTTGAAGACGAACTTGCACGGATGAAAAAACAACTTAAAT
Organism: Bacteroidales bacterium; assembly: GCA_016933115.1. Taxonomy (GTDB): domain Bacteria; phylum Bacteroidota; class Bacteroidia; order Bacteroidales; family JAADJA01; genus JAADJA01. The sequence continues at coordinate 24,043 of JAFGBL010000249.1, forward strand.
ACCGTGGTCATGAAGTACAATGGGATTATTGAAAATAAATTAAGAATTATAGAGCAGAAGCTAGCGGAGATCAGAAGCTGGGATATTGGAACCTATAAATCATTCGGGTATACACTCAATGTTGCAAAATGCCTGTGAACGAGCACTTCAGGTAGCCATTAAAGTGATGATAGATATTAGTGAACGTATTTTGGCCCTTGAGAAGGTGCCTCCACAAAATACAGAGGCAGAGAACATCGAACAATTGATGCAACTGAATATTATCAGACCATTTACCGAATATAAGGATATGGTCAGGTTCAGAAATTTCATCGTACATCGCTATTAAAAAGTGGACCTGGAAATTGTATTTTCAATTATCTCCAATAAATTGTTACTTTTCGAATCCTTTATTATAGATATTCAAAATACTGACTAAAAACTCGATGATATTTAATAATATGCCTTTAGTTTTAAATTGAGGCTAAAAATGAAAAGTTTATGAATTTTTCAGGTTATTTACAATTGTCCTTTCAAATTCAAATAAAATCAAATAATTTTTTTCAATAGGCAATGCAAAAAATTAAAACCATCAGCTGTATTGGTGCCGGATATGTGGGTGGGCCCACCATGGCTGTGATTGCCCTTAAAAACCCGCACATCCGCGTGAATGTGGTGGATATCGACCCGGAAAAGATCAGGCAATGGAATTCGGAGAACCTGGAGGAACTTCCGGTATATGAACCGGGTCTCAGCGAGATCATCTCCGAGGTTAGAAATAAAAACCTGTTTTTCTTTGGGGATATCAACAGGGCCATCGAAGAAGCAGAGATGATTTTCATTTCTGTTAACACTCCTACCAAAACTTATGGAGTTGGAAAGGGAATGGCCGCCGATCTCAAGTATGTCGAGCTTTGTGCAAGGCAAATCGCCGATGTGGCGACATCGGATAAGATCGTTGTTGAAAAATCAACCCTGCCGGTGCGGACAGCCTCTTCCATCAAACGGATATTGAAGGAACAAAACCGGGGATTAAAATTCAGTGTTTTGTCCAATCCTGAATTCCTGGCCGAAGGTACTGCCATAAAAGACCTGCTTCATGCCGACCGGGTGCTGATCGGCGGTGAACAAAGCGAGTCGGGAAATATGGCCATTGAAGCGCTTGCTGATATCTATGCTTCCTGGATCCCACGGGAAAGAATTCTTACTACCAACATTTGGTCGTCGGAGCTGTCAAAGTTAACAGCCAATGCCTTCCTGGCACAGCGCATATCTTCCATCAACGCCATTTCGGCATTGTGTGAAGTAACCGAAGCCGACGTGGATGAGGTAGCCAAAGCCGTGGGGATGGACAGCCGTATTGGTCCAAAATTTTTAAAGGCTTCAGTTGGATTTGGTGGATCGTGCTTTCAAAAGGATATTTTAAACCTGGTTTACCTCTGCCGGCATTTTGGACTGAGTGAAGCAGCCGATTACTGGGAGCAGGTCATCATCATGAACGATTATCAAAAAACCCGTTTTGCCATGAATATGGTGAAATCGATGTTCAATACCGTTTCGGGTAAAAAGATCGTTTTGTTCGGATGGGCTTTTAAAAAAGATACCAACGACTCCAGGGAGTCGGCGGCTATTTATATTGCTGATAAATTGATAGAAGAGCAGGCCGTGGTCCATGTCTACGATCCAAAAGTGAAATATGAACGGATGTTGCAGGACCTGATCGATTTGCAAACCCGCACAGAAACAGAAAATAAAAATCTGCTAAACTTTGAAGAAGATCCTTACGAAGCTGCAAAGGATGCCCATGCTGTGGCCATCATCACTGAATGGGATGAATTTGAAACCTACGACTGGCAAAGGATTTACAAAAGCATGAAGAAACCGGCCTTTGTTTTTGATGGGAGGAATATCCTGGATTATGAAGCGCTCAGGGAGATTGGGTTTGAAGTGAGCGTTATTGGGAAGAGGAGAGCTTAGGGTTGAGAGAAGTGGGCGGAGTGCGGAGAGTAAAGTGCGGAGAGTATAGGGCAGGGAGCGGAGGGTTGCCTGCGATTTAAATATTAAAAGAGATTGTTAATCAATAAAAAAATCCAGAAATACTATGTTTCGATTTGAAAAATTAAATGCCTGGCAGGAAGCCATTGAAATTTCTGACGAATTATTTGATATTGCCGATGAAGTTGATAGCAAAAGACTTTTTAGGTTTGCAGAGCAATTAAGGGGAGCGGCATTGAGTATTTCAAATAATATTGCTGAAGGATCGGGTTCGTTTTCCAATAAGGATTTTGCGAATTACCTTAACATAGCAAGAAGATCAGTGTTTGAATGTGCAAATATTTTGATTATTCTTCATAGGAGAAAAATCATAATTGAAGAGGTAAAGACAGGCTTATTATTCAAACTTGATAGGCTTTCGAGGCAAATCACTACATTCAGAAAGACTTTGATTTAGTTCCTTTTTAAGCCCTTTGCTCTCTGCTCTACGCCCTAAACTCTAAGCATAAATATAATTAATCACTTTCCATGTCAAAAAAACTTAAAAACTCCAAAATCCTCATCACTGGCGCTGCAGGTTTTATTGGTTTTCACCTGTCAATGAAATTATTGGAAGAGGGCTATGAGATCATCGGATTGGACAACATCAATGATTATTATGATCTTAATCTTAAATTTGGCAGGCTTGCAGAACTTGGGATAGTAAAGGACAGTATCAGAATTAATCAGGCTATTCATAGTGCCAAATATGATAAATTCAGGTTTTATAAAATAAATCTTGAAGATAAGGTTAACGTTTATCAGCTTTTTCAAAAAGAAAACTTTGACCGGGTTGTAAACCTTGGTGCACAAGCCGGGGTTCGCTATTCGCTGGAGAATCCCCATTCCTATATTGAAAGCAATATAAACGGTTTTTTGAACATTCTGGAGGCATGTCGTCACAATAAGGTTGAGCACCTTGTTTATGCAAGCAGTTCAAGTGTATACGGATTGAATGAAAAAATGCCGTTTAATACCTCTGATAATGTTGATCACCCCATCAGTATATATGCAGCCACCAAAAAAAGCAATGAGCTCATGGCGCATACCTACAGTTACCTTTTTGGGTTACCGACAACCGGATTGCGATTTTTTACCGTTTACGGACCATGGGGCAGGCCCGATATGGCTTTGTTCCTTTTTACCAAAGCCATCCTGAAGGAAGAACCGATAAAGGTTTTTAACCATGGCAATATGTTAAGGGATTTTACCTATGTTGACGACATTGTGGGAGGAATTCAGAAAGTATTGTTCAGGATACCGGAAAAAGAACCGGAATGGAGTGGGAAATCACCCGATCCTTCGTCTTCGGTAGCTCCCTATAAGGTTTATAATATTGGGAATAATCAACCTGTTAAATTGCTTGATTTCATTGAGGCGATTGAGTCGGCCCTGGGAAAAAAAGCAATCAAGGAAATGCTTCCTCTACAGCCCGGTGATGTTCCGGCTACCTTTGCCGATGTTTCAGGATTGGTCGATGATTTTAATTATAAGCCGAATACGAGCTATAAGGATGGGATCAGGCGTTTTGTGCAATGGTACAGGGAATTCTATAAGGTTTAAAAAGTTCTGGGTTCAGGATTCCGAGTTCTGGGTTAACTTAACTCAGAACGCAGAACCCAAAACCCGAAACTCCAATTTTAAAAATGGATCATGTTAAATAAAATATCCAATTTCGGTCTCATCGGCGCAGCAGGCTACATCGCCCCGCGCCACATGAAAGCGATCAAGGAAACGGGGAACAACCTGGTGGCAGCCCTCGATCCTTATGATGGGATGGGGATCATAGATTCTTATTTCCCTCAAGCCGACTTTTTCACCGAGCCTGAGCGTTTCGACCGTCATCTTGATAAACTCCGCCGTAGCGGAAAGGAAAGGATCGACTACCTCAGCATCTGCTCGCCCAATTACCTGCACGATGCCCATATCAGGATGGCATTGCGCAACGATGCCCATGCCATCTGCGAAAAACCGCTGGTGCTCAATCCCTGGAACGTGGATGCCCTTGGGCAGATTGAACAGGAGACAGGAAAAAAGATCTTTACCATCCTTCAACTGCGTTATCATCCGTCCATCATTGAGCTCAAGAAAAAAATAGATGACGGGCCCAAAGATAAAATCTATGCCATCGACCTTACCTATATCACTTCCCGTGGGAACTGGTATTACAGGTCATGGAAGGGCGATATGGAAAAGAGCGGAGGTGTGGCCACCAACATCGGGGTACATTTTTTCGATATGCTCACCTGGATTTTCGGTGGCTGTAAAGAAAATACCGTCCATCAAAACAAACCCGACCGGGCTTCAGGTTTCCTGAGGTTGAAAAAAGCCAGCGTAAAATGGTTTTTAAGTATAAACGCTGAAACCCTTCCCGATGCTGTGAAGGCCAATGGTCAAACCACCTACCGCTCCATCACCGTGGATGGGGAAGAGATCGAGTTCAGCGGAGGGTTTACGGATTTGCATACGGTGAGCTACCAAAAGATCCTGGGTGGAGAAGGATTTGGTTTGGAAGATGCCCGGGGGAGTATTGAGATTGTGCATGAGATCAGGAATCAATGATTTCCACAAATGCACACAAATGTTCGCACAAATAGTCACAAATAAAAACGAAGAGTTTCCTTTTAAAGAGGAGTGTTACAGGATCACAGGCTGTTGTATGGAAGTTCATAATGAGTTGGGTTGTGGTTTTTTAGAGGCTGTTTACCAGGAGGCGTTGGGGATTGTATTTATGGAAAGCGGGCTACCATTTGTCAAGGAAAAGGTTTTGGATATTCAATTTCGGGACAGGGTCTTAAATAAAAAATATATCGCAGATTTTATCTGTTATGATGAGGTCATTGTTGAATTAAAGGCGGCAGAAAACCTGACAGACCAGGATCTTGCACAGGTACTTAATTATTTAAAAGCGACTGGAAAAAAATTAGGCTTACTGGTAAACTTCGGTACTACCAGATTGCAATATAAACGCGTCATTCTCTAGCCATTGGTGTTAATTTGTGAAAAATTCATTTGTGTTTATTTGTGGAATAGCAATTTATTGAAAAAAGAATTTTCAAATAATCAATGAAGATCACCGGGTTTTCCGAATATCCGTTTTGGAGTTATGATAAAAGTGCTGATTTACCTGAAGAGGTCATTATCACACAGATTGTGCAGTATGGTGAAATAAAGGATATGCTGGGTCTCCTTAAAATAATTGATTCCAAAAAAATTGAAAAAGTGATCGGTTCAATAAAGATTAACCGGCAAAATAAAAAAAGAATTAATTTTTTTATAAAAGTTATTTTCTGATGAGTGAGTTGTCGTTTGAATATATGCCGCATCAAACCAGAAAAGTCTTTGACAAACTTGCCGGGATTAAATTCATGAAAGATTACACCCTGGTGGGCGGAACAGCACTGGCTATCCAGATCAAACACAGAAAAAGCGAGGACCTGGACTTTATTACTGACAACGAAACCATTAATCCTGCTGTAATTAAAAGGAACATCGCAAATGTTTTCACCGATTACAGAATTATACGCGAGGACAAACATTGGCAATTGGATATGATAATTGATGGCGTAAAAGTAACCTGGTTTTCTGCGGGAGCTGTGGCCGTCACTTTTAAAACAAAGGATTATTCCATACCCTGCCAAAATACCCATATTGCCAGGCCTGAAATAATTGCGGTTCACAAGCTTTCAGCCATTTCACAGCGAAATACCCTGCGCGACTATTATGATCTGTTTTTTCTTGCAAAATATATTTATCCGCTGGAAGAGATCATTGCACTCACAAGAAAGCTTAATCCGGCTCTTTCGCCGGTCACCTATTCCGAAATGCTGATCTATACCGAAGATATTCCAGAGGAAGATATGGGTGCACATCTCAGTCCAAAAGAAAATTTAAGCAAACAGCAGATTGCTGATTTCTTCATTGTTGAACTCAGACGAATTAAGGAGAAATTGATTTAATCAATATGAAGATCCGATACGATATAGAAACAGATATGGTTTACATTCGGTTTTCAGAACTACCGGTTGCAGAAAGCGATCAGGAATCAATAATGTCCACAAATTCCGTCCCGATGGCTATCGGGATCGGAACACAAATGACAGCACAAATGGACACAGATAATCAGTTTCCAACCATGGTATTGGATTACAAGGAATTGGGTAATGGATTTGCCCACCTGCATACAGTCAGTTACCAAAAGATTTTGGGTGGCGAAGGATTTGGTCTGGAAGATGCCCGGGGGAGTATTGAGATTGTGCATGAGATCAGGAATCAATGAAATCCACAAATGAACTCAAATGACAGCACAAATCCCGATAGCTTTCGGGACGCAAATAACAATTCGGAAATATTCGTGGAAATTTATGTATATCTATGGTGAAAATGATTTATATGTCAGCAGGTGCGCCCGAATGAATGAAAATCAAAACATAGAGTATAAAACATCCTGGCGTGATGAATATCTGAAATGGATATGTGGTTTTGCCAACGCTTTCGGAGGGAAAATTTATATCGGTCTGAATGATGAGGGTGAGGCTGTTGGCCTGCCGGATGCACACAAGCTGATGGAAGACATTCCAAATAAAATTGTTAATTTTTTAGGAGTGGTTACAGATGTGAATTTACTTGAAAACAGAGGTAATCAATACATTGAAATTATTGTCAATCCTTCCAGTGTGCCAATCTCCTTCAAAGGTATTTACTACTATCGTTCAGGAAGTACAAAACAAGAATTAAAAGGAACGGCATTGCATCAATTCCTCTTAAAGCGTATAGGTAGAACCTGGGATGATCTTCCGTGTGAAAGAGCCTCTTTACGAGATATAGATTTGGATGTAATAAATTATTTCTTTAAAAAAGCCGAATTTAGCAAACGTATTACTAATAACGCAAGTAGTGACGACTTAAAAACAACACTTGAAAACCTCAATTTGATAACAGATACAGGGCACCTCAAAAATGCCGCATTGCTGTTATTTGGCAAACGACCCTCAAGATTTTTTCCTTCTGTTTCATTTAAAGTTGGCAGATTTATTGCCGGCGACGATGATTTGCAATTTCAGGATGTAGTTGAAGGGAATATCCTCCAGATGGCGGATAAAGTGATGGAAATTCTTAAATCAAAATACCTGATTTCTCCAATTTATTATGAGGGTCTGCAAAGAATTGAAAAACTTGAAGTTCCTGAAGAATCACTTAGAGAAGCTATTTTTAACTCAATTATACATAAGGATTATACTGGCGCCCCGATCCAGTTGAGTATTTATAATGATAAAATTATGATTTGGAACGAAGGCCGGTTACCTGAAGGTTTTACAATAGCAACACTGTTGCAAAAACATCCCTCAAGACCCAGTAATAAAAATATAGCTGATATTTTCTTCAAAGCAGGCTTTATTGAAGCCTGGGGGCGGGGTATTGCAAAAATTGTCAATGGTTTCACACAGGCTGGATTACCTGCTCCTGTGTTTGATTCTGCTATGGGTGGTATAGTCATAACCTTTCAAAGAGCCATAACTGATAAAAGTCAGCATAAGCATGGTATTGAAAGTGTCACTAAGAAGGTCACCGAAAAGGTCACCGAAAAGGTCACCGAAAGGGTCACCGAAAATCAAAGTTTAATATTGAAAAATATAGCAGCGAAACCTTCTATCTCTACCAGGGAACTTGCAGGCAGGGTTGGAATTTCACAAAGGAAAATTAAAGAAAATATTGCCAAGCTCAAAACAATTGGCTTACTCAAACGCATTGGCCCTGCCAAAGGCGGCCACTGGGAAGTGATTGGAGAAAAATGATGAGAAACACTCAATTACAAGAGGTTTTATGCATCATGTCAATAATATCGCCAAAGATGTTTAAAGAAAAAAGTCAACCCACTTACCGCTCCATCACCATGGATAGGGAAGAGATCGAGTTATACTGTCACTTAGCAAATTTGCGAAGCAATAATTGTTTAGTTTCAGTTATGCCGCCATATCCAAGTTTAATTTTATTCTTAAACCTGTTTTTTGGCGGTATCAGTGGTGGCTTTACCGATACGCTCCCGATAGCTATCGGGCCGCAAATAAAAACGAAGAGTTTCCTTTATTGAATATCGAACAAGGATCAACGATTTTTGATTGTAGAATTTATTACAAAATCAAACCGTTTCACCAAACTTCTCAAATCGTTAATCAGTGTTCC
>JAFGBL010000250.1 GCA_016933115.1 Bacteroidales bacterium
CGCAAAGGACAAGGAATACAATTTGCTCATTTTTGTTTTTACTAAAAGAGATATTCCTTTCCTGGAACATATCTCGGTTAACAATATCATGACCTGGATTTATGAAATTCCGCCCGATGAAAGAATGGTGGAACAATATGGAATTGTGATCAAAAAATAACGAAATATTAAACAAATGAAAAAGAAAATTCTCTTAATCACATTAAACTTGTTTGTTGTATTGTGGGGTTTTTCACAAATCGACAAAATGCGTGACCAACTCGACGACGCCTCTGCTGAGGAAGAAGGCATGTTCACCCTTCGGTTTTTTAATGCTGAAACCGGAGAGCCGGTTCCCGATGCCACCATCATCATACAGGATTTCAAAACCCTTACCACAGATATGGAAGGTAAAATCCGGTTTGAAAAACAACCCGATGGGGTTTATCCGTTCAGGTTTGAAAAAGAAGGCTTTATCCCTGAAAATAATAAGTATGAAGTTATTGCTGAAACCATTTTCAGGAACCGATTTACCGTCACTCCGGTAATTGAGATGGGAGCCATCCGTATCGTGCTTGATTGGGACAAAAAGCCATCCGACCTCGATGCCCATTTTGTCAAAGAAGGAGATTATCACATTTCATACCGTGATATGGCCGTTTCCGATGATACTTCCGCCCGCCTCGACCGGGACGACCGGGATGGATTTGGTCCGGAAACCATTACTGTAAAGGATATTGATGAAAATGCGGAATACACTTATTATGTGAAGGATTTCAGTAACAAGGACGAAAAACATTCAAAATCACTTTCAAAATCCAAAGCGATGGTAAAAGTTTATGGTGAGGGGCAGTTGTTGAATATCTGGCAGCTCTCCGAAAAACAAAAAGGAAATGCCTGGATGGTTTTCGCTATCAGGAACGGTAAAATCGTTCCGACCGATGAGGTTAAGAATTACTATTAAGAGGTTGGAACGGCAGTTTTGAATATAGTGTACCTACGGCACGCTCTTTTTTGTGTAATTTTTTATTTCTGCCAACATTTGGCTCTTACGGAGCCGCGGTTAATCCGGGATTAACAATTTCATAAAATTTCGCAAAAACTGTCCTGGCAACTACGAATTTTTTACTTTTATTTTTAAAAGCCCCATTAATACTGACCCGTAGGGTCAAAATGTCGGTAGAAAAATAAACAAAGATTATTATAAGCGCCGCAGGTGGTGAATGTTTTTATTTTTAGAACTACTATTTGATGATTTTTAATTTCAACTCATCTAACTGCTCCTGCGAAATCTCCGATGGTGAATCGATCATCATGTCCCTTCCGGCATTATTTTTCGGGAAGGCAATAAAATCCCGGATGGAATCGGAACCACCGAAAAGTGCCGTCAACCGGTCGAAACCAAGTGCAATTCCTCCATGAGGCGGAGCGCCATATTCAAAAGCATTCATCAGAAATCCAAACTGGATTTGTGCTTCTTCATCCGTAAAACCAAGGATTTGGAACATCTTTTTCTGTAGCTGCTTATTGTGGATCCTGATGGAACCACCGCCGATCTCCACACCATTTATCACCAGGTCATAGGCATTCGCTCTCACTTTTCCCGGATCGTGATCAAGCAGTGGCACATCTTCGGGTTTGGGAGAGGTAAACGGATGGTGCATGGCATAAAAACGGTTGGTTTCTTCGTCCCACTCAAGCAATGGAAAGTCAACCACCCATAGTGGTTTGAAAACTTTTGAATCGCGCATTCCGAGTCGATAACCCATTTCCAAACGAAGCTCGTTCAAAGCCTTCCGGGTTTTGTTCGCATCGCCGGCCAGGATCAGCATCAGATCGCCAGGTTTGGCATTAAATTTTTCAGCCCAGCCTTTTAAAGCATTTTCATCAAAGAATTTATCAACGGAAGATTTGAAGTTTCCGTCAGTATTATATTTCAAATAAGACAACCCTTTTGCGCCGATCTGCGGTTTTTTTACGGAATCCGTTAATTGATCCAGTTGCTTGCGTGAGTATTCGGCGCAACCCTCAGCGCAAATTCCAACTACCAGTTCGGCTTCATCAAAAACAGCAAATCCCTTTCCCTGAGCCAGGTCATTCAATTCAACAAATTGCATCCCGAATCGGATATCGGGTTTGTCGGAGCCATACAGGCGCATTGCTTCATCGTATGACATTCGTGGGAAATCATACGTAAATTCAATATCTTTTACTTTTTTGAAGAGGTGTTTGGTCATCCCTTCAAAAGTCGAAAGCACATCATCCTGGGTTACGAAGGCCATTTCACAATCGATCTGTGTGAATTCGGGCTGCCGGTCGGCACGAAGGTCTTCATCCCTGAAACACCGGACGATCTGGAAATAGCGGTCGTATCCGGCAACCATCAGTAATTGTTTGAATGTTTGGGGTGATTGCGGCAAGGCGTAAAACTGTCCTTCATTCATCCTTGAGGGAACCACAAAATCACGGGCACCTTCAGGAGTGGATTTGATAAGGAATGGTGTTTCAATCTCAAAAAACTTCTGAGAATCCAGATAATTTCTTGTTTCGATAGCCATTTTGTGGCGCAGGGCCAGGTTATTCTTCACCGGATTTCGGCGCAGGTCAAGGTATCGGAATTTCATCCTCAGTTCTTCACCGCCGTCGGTTTCATCTTCGATGCGGAATGGCGGAACAATAGAGGAATTCAGTATTTCCAGCACTGAAACGATAACTTCGATTTCGCCGGTAGCTAACTTCAGGTTTTTATTGCTTCGCTCAGCTACCTTGCCGGTAGCTTTTACAACGAACTCACGGCCCAGCTTTCGGGCTTTCTTGCAGAGGTCGGCATCGGTTTCCATGTTAAAGACCAATTGAGTAATGCCATAACGGTCGCGTAGGTCGACAAAAGTCATTCCACCCAGGTCACGCGATTTTTGCACCCAACCCGCAAGGGTCACCGATTCGTCGATGTGATTGATATTCAGTTCTCCGCAAGTGTGTGTTCGAAGCATGATTTTAATATTTAAATTTGAGCCGCGAAATTAATAAAAATGAGAGAGGCTCAATATACAATCAATTACAGAAAATTTTTAAACCGCAAAGGTCGCGAAGTTTAACGCAAAGCACGCAAAAATGAATAGTATGTTTTGTCATATATGATTAACCACCCTTTTAATTCCGTTTTTTATAAGTGCGACATTGAGGTTTATCAATAAGCCAAGCTTACAACCTGATAATTTAAGATACGTTAAAATTTGAGCAAGATGGACATCATTTAACATTTCAACTGATTTAACTTCAATAATCAGTTTACTTTCAACTAAAATATCAATTCGATAACCTATTTCTAATTTAATTTCTTCGTAGACAAGGGGAAGTGGTTTCTGCTTTTCAATAAAAAGTCCCGACTTGATCTATTCATAAGCTAAACATTCTTCATATGCACTTTCCAGTAAACCCGGTCCCTGCGATATATGTACTTTTAAAGCAGCATTCACCACATACTTAGAAATCTCATTTTCTGTCATTGGTTTTGATTTTTAGCCTCTTTTATAAAATTACAAAAACCTGGCGATCATGGCGTATCCTTTATTTTCTTTGTGGTTAAGTAATAAATAAGAGACTCCCTCCATCAAACAAGGGCCCGTCATACAATTCGATGATTTCGTAATTGTGTAAAGTAAGATATTCCAAGACTTTCCTGCCATCTCCAAAATGGTCGAGGCTGCCAATGATAAAAACCTTGTTTTCCCAAACTCCGCAACAGCCACTGAAAAAGCCGTGTTTCGTGCCTGGAAGCAAAATATCTTTCGGGTCGACAAAGAGCACATCCAGCTTGTAGTATTCCAAAACCCGCCCGATCCCTTCATCTGAGGTAATGTAATGATCATTTTTCAATGGTAGTAAATTGCACCGGCAATACCCCTGGTTCAAATGGATGAGGTCGAGATCACCGGCCAATCCATTGATTTTCGAATCGGTGTAACGAAAATTATGAAACAAATATTTTTCTGTCGATACTACGTTGTATGCTGCTGTGGCCGGGTATTTGGAGCCAACCGTCTGCTCGCCTTCAGTAAATGAAATGTTTTTTTTTACAAGAAAAGATTTAAGCTTTTCAGGAAGATTGGGAGCAACAATCAGACGATCGTTTACTTTACAAAAAAAAATGTCGGGATGCCCGGAAATAGCTTCATAAGTGATGCCAGAGGTTTCAAATAACACAAGCCTACCAAATCTTTTCAAATTTAACTTTGCTTTATCCGGTATCCGTTTATCGGCAATTACAATCATATTATAAAATAAAACAGATCGTAAACATAGCAATAATCTTCGGTTCATGTTAAAAATTATATAGTTTCGTAACAATAAAAGACAAATGCTGAAAATCATTGCCAATATCACCCTTTTCATTTCTCTGATCCTCCTGACCAGTTGTTCTGATAAGTATCCGCATGCCCTCATCATCACTGAAACCGATACCATTGAATTTGAATTATATGTGGATCGTGCGCCGGTTTCGGCAGCCAATTTTATGCTTTATTGCTTTGAGGGAAGGTACAGGAATGCTTCCTTTTACCGGGCGGTCAGGGATGGTAATCAGCCGGATACGGTTGTGAAGATCGATGTGCTTCAGGGTGGCCTGTTCGAGGATGATCACCCGTTGATCCTTCCGCCCATCAGGCACGAATCAACCAAAGAAACCGGAATATTGCACAAGGACGGCGTGATCTCCATGGCCCGAAACGAGCCTGGAACAGCCACTTCCGAGTATTTTATTTGTATCGGCGATCAACCCGCTCTCGACTTCGGAGGTAAGCGAAATCCAGACGGACAGGGATTTGCCGCTTTCGGTAAGGTGGTTAATGGTATGGATGTCGTTAAACGATACTGGCAAATGCCAACCAATGGTCAATACCTGGACCCGCAAGTAAGGATACTCGATATTATCTTAGTGGATTAACCAACATTAAACTTCGAACTTCAAACTTCGAATTTCGAACTTCGAACTCCAACCCGAATACCCTCAAAAATTAGTACCTTCGCATTAAATTTATCAAAAATATCATGCATAAAATAAAATTCATTTTTACACTGCTTCTTATCCTGACAGCAACAGTTTTGTCGGCTCAGTATATTCATCATGAGATCAGTGCAAAACTCGATATCCCGGCAAATACAATTACTGTTAAGGACATGGTAACAATTCCCTCCTCAATGGTCCCAGAATCAAATACCCTGACCTTCTCACTCAATAAGCACCTGGTACTGGCTATTCCAGATATCAGGATACAGGTTTCGGGACCTCATTCGACCGGTGGTGAAAGTATTTACGAAACCTATTTGCTTTCAATAATTGGCAGAATTGAAGGTGACCTGGTGATACCGTTTGAATATACCGGGTTGATCAATGACCAGATCAAAGAAGGGGCTGCCGAGTATGCCCGCGGATTCAGTGAAACAACCGGCATCATTTGTAAAGACGGTGTTTATCTGGGCGGTTCGACTTACTGGCTTCCGGAGTTTGAGCAACCTTTGTTCACTTATAACCTTGAAGTTTCATTACAAAAAGAGTGGAGTGTGATTTCACAGGGGACGCGAACAAAAAATAATTTATCCGGATCAAATCGTGAGGTGAGATATGAATCCCCGAATCCCGATGAAGAAGCCTACCTGATCGCCGGCCCTTTCACTGAGTATGAACAACCGGCGGGCGAGGTGGCTGTGCAAGCCTTTCTAAGAACACCCGATGAAGAGCTGGCAAACCGTTACATCGGCATTACATCGCAGTATTTGCAAATGTATGAAAGTCTCATCGGGCCTTATCCTTATACAAAATTTGCACTGGTGGAGAACTTCTGGGAAACAGGATACGGGATGCCTTCATTTACTTTACTGGGTGAAAAGGTGATCCGCCTGCCTTTTATTTTATATACTTCTTATCCGCATGAATTGCTTCACAACTGGTGGGGCAATTCAGTATATGTGGCGATGGAAAGCGGCAACTGGTGCGAAGGGCTGACCGCATACATGGCTGATCACATGCTCAAAGAGCAACAGGGTCAGGGTGCCGAATACCGTCAGACGACACTGCAAAAATTCACCGATTATGTGAATGCTGACAATGATTTTCCGTTGGTCGATTTCCGTTCGAGGAACAATTCGGCAGAAGAAGCCATCGGTTACGGCAAATGTCTGATGGTGAACCATATGTTGCGACATAAAGTGGGTGATGAAAAGTACATCGATGCTTACCGTGAATTTTATAAAGAGAATAAATTTAAGATCGCTTCCTGGGATGATATTCGGGCTTCGTTTAAGAAAGTGACCGGAACTGGCATGGATTCGTATTTTCAGCAGTGGCTTTATCGTAAAGGTGCACCCGAACTGTTATTGTCAAATGTAAAATCGGAACAGGATGGAGAATTTTACCAAATTCATTTTACACTCGAGCAAGTTCAGGATGAAGATCCGTTTTTGATCGATATTCCGGTGGCCATATTTTTTGAAGATGGCGTTGAAACCAAGGTGATTGAAATGGGTGAAAAAAAACAGGAATGTAATTTTACCCTGAAACAAAGACCGGTCAGGCTGGAGGTAGATCCACAATTTGATATCTTCAGGAAACTAGATAAAGCAGAAGTTCCTCCAGCCCTTTCACAGGTTTTTGGTAGTGCCGATGCAATAATGATCCTTCCGGCAGAGAGTCCTTATCTTGGTGATTACAAAACACTTGCTGACACGTGGAAAAGTTCACAGGAAACACAAGGGAAAACCCTGAAGGTCGTTTTGGATTCGGATGTGCAAAGCTTACCAAATGATAAATCGGTTTGGGTGATGGGTTACGAAAACAAATTTGCCCACTTGATTGATATTACAAAAGATTATGCAACTTCTTTAAGCAAAGATGACCTTGATAAAATTGCTGAAATGGAAGAAACCGGTTCCCTGGTTTATGCGATGCCCAATCCTGAAAACAATGTATTTTCACTGGGTTTTGTTGCAACGAAAGTGAAAGAGGCTGTTCCCGGACTTACCCGGTTATTGACCCATTACGGAAAATATTCGTATCTTGGTTTCGAAGGCGACAGGCCCAATAATGTGTTAAAAGGAACATTCCCGGCATTGCATTCGCCTTTGCATATGAATATTCTTTATGACGGCGAAATCTTTGCCACCAACGGGAAGTTGGAGCCAGAGCCACCATTGATCAACCAATAAAAAAACGATGATTTATATTACACCAAAAAACGAGAACCTCTATGATGTTACGGTGGAAGACATGGACACAACGCACCATGAGGTAACACTTTCGGATGACTATTATCAAAAGTTAACAGGTGGAAAAATTTCAAAGGAGGAACTCCTTGAGCAATCGTTTCAATTTTTGCTGAATAGGGAAAGCAATACCATGATCCTCCGGAAGTTTGATTTGCCTGTAATTAGCCGTTATTTCCCCGAATATGAAAGTGAGATCAGAAGGGACCTGCGATGAAAGACCGCTATCCGAAACGCATCGTTTGTCTGTCGGAAGAACCCACCGAAACCCTGTACCTGTTGGGTGAACAGCACCGGATCGTGGGGATCACAACCTATACTGTAAGACCCGCCATTGCGAAGAAGGAAAAACCGGTAGTTTCAGCATTTACTTCCGCCAATATCGACAAGATCATCGAATTGAAACCCGACCTTGTTATTGGGTTTTCAGATATACAGGCTGAGATCGCTTCAGATCTGATCAAAAGAGGCATTGAGGTTCATATTCTCAATCACCGGTCGGTGGAAGGGATACTCAACATGATCCAACAACTCGGTGCACTGGTCGGTGCTTTGGATAAAGCCACTAAGTTTATTGGTGAAACAGAAAAAAATCTGGATGTTATCAATAGGCAGTCGCAACGATTAAAATCCAAACCGGTTGTCTATTTTGAAGAATGGTATGACCCGATGATCACAGGTATACAATGGGTTACGGAGCTGATCGAAACAGCCGGCGGGATCGATTGTTTTCCCGAGCATAAAAATAAACCCCTTGCCAAAGACCGTATTGTAAAAGATCCGAAAGAAGTGATTAAACGCAATCCCGATATTATCATCGGTTCGTGGTGTGGCCGAAAGTTCAGGCCCGACCGGGTAAGAAAGCGGGAAGGATGGGATCAGATCAAAGCAGTTCAAAACAACCGGCTTTATGAGATCGATTCATCCATCATCCTTCAACCCGGGCCGGCTGCATTAACCGAAGGAATTTCGGAGTTGAAACGAATTATACATGAGTGACCTGATTTCGCTTAGATTTTACTTAATATTATCAAAAAGTTACACATATATATTTATATCTTACACATAAATATGTGTAAATTTGCTGAAAAAATCAATGGCTACAAATCTGGCAATAGATAATGAACTGCTCGAAAGAGCAAGGATCATCGGCAAACATAAAACAAAAAAAGCGGTTGTAACCGAAGCACTGGAAGAATATATCGAAAGGCGAAACAGGATGAAAATAATCGAAGTGTTCGGAACGATCATTTATGATTAAATTCTGGTATGATTAAATGACTTTATACTCCCTGCCTTCCAAATCCGAATTGATCCTGAACTTTACAACTTTAAAACTTCTCATCAACATTTTTTTATTTTTACCCTCATACCCAACCGCACAATTGATCTGATCAGGAGGAACTTCTATTAAGATTGAATCGCCGGATTCATGCATTAAGGGTTCAAGTTTTTCACGCCAGATTTCTGTCAGTACAAGTTCCCTGAACGATGGATGCCACGGACCAGCAACCAGATCTTTCCCCGACAATAATCCTTCGGAAGGATGTAAGCCCAACTTCAATATTTTTAAATGGCCACCTTCAAAAATCTTCAAAAGTTGAACCGACCAGTTCACTGCTTCATCAAGACTCAGAGGTTGATATTTCCCTTCCTGGTAATGCTTTTCCAAAAGCGTTTCCCTGATCACCAGTGTAGGGTAGATGCGAGTTTCGGTTGCTCCCATTTCGATAATCCGATGAGCGGTATAAACTGATTTTTCAAGTGTATCATCCGGCAACCCGATCATCATTTGTAATCCGAGATTAAATCCTTTTTCCAGTATTATTTGGGAAGCTTTTTCAGTGTCAGCGGCTGTATGGCCCCGTTTGGAAGCTTTTAAAACATCATCATCCAGCGATTGGGCGCCAAGTTCAATGGTTTTAACATGATAGATTTTTAATAAATCAAGTATCTTATCCGAAATATAATCAGGCCGGGTGGAAAGCCGAATGCCTGTAATCAGGCCGTTTCGGATGTAAGGCTGGATTAATTCAAGGTAATGCTTTTGTTCTTCTAAAGAAAACCCTGTGAAATTGCCGCCAAAATAAGCCAGTTCCACTTCCGAATTTCCGGGATCAATGGTTGCTAATCGTTCTTCTATGATCCCGATTATTTCATCATCATCAGGGATATGAAGCCTTCCGGAAATTTTCCGCTGGTTGCAGTAAATACACTGAAACGGACAGGCTGCCTCAGGTATGAACACAGGTATGTTGAAATGTTTATTTTTCATTGATAATCCCAAAATTAAGATTAAATAATTTTGATCCCTGTTAAATAATACAGAAGAACTAACGTTGTTATAAACGTTGGCAAATCAATGGAAAACTAATCATTTAATAATTAATCATCATGAAAATATACTATTTTAAACAGTTGGTTCCACGGTTACTAATTATCATGCTAATTGGAGGAATTGCTTTAAGTACAGGTGGATGTAAGAGTAAAAAGAAGCTGGCACAAGAGACCGCTGCAAAGGAGTATGCCGAAAAAGTCGAAAAAGCAATTGCCGAACTTCAAGCGCTTCTCAATGATGACGGCACAATGCCCCTGGCTGAAAAAGAACGCAGATTGGGCGATATTAAATCTCAAAATCTCAATGATCCCACTGTAAATGACCTGATCCAAAAAGTGGAAGCTAAAATTGCTGCGGAAAAAGCTGCCCTTCTGAAGCAAAAGGAACAGGAAGAAAAAATGAGGGAAAAGGAAATGGAGAAATCGAGGTATGCTTATATCAACGACTATTTTATCCAGATTGCCCGGGCATCGGATCCGGATGAAGCCAATCAAAAAATCAATGAAGCGATGAAACTTTATGCTTCAGAAGATGTTCCGGTATTGATTATTATTTACAAAGAGGGTGATGTTGTGGATTATGACAAACCCACTACCATCAAGCAATACCTGAATTTTGTGAAAGACCAGAAAAAATACAGCAACGACATTTACAATGTTAAAATGGATGAATACGGTCAGATTACGGAACTTGAATTAATTAAAAAATAGACGATCATGAAAAGAAATATTTTTATTGCTACCGCATTATTATTTGCATTTGGCCTGACATCATTTGCCCAGGATAACATCAGCCCTGAGAGGAAACAGGCCATTGACAGCCTGGCATTGGAAAAGGTTCGCGATCTCAGCAAATACATCAGCCTGATCGGTGATAAGGAAACACCCTTTTCGGAGGCTAACCGCGTGATCGACAGGGCGGTGGAGTTGTTTATGGATGGCAGCGAGGTTGGCGTGTCATCGTTGTATGATCCCGAAATAAATTATTATCCTGTAAGGGAATACCTGGAAAGGCTCATGCGTCTTAATTACAGCAAGGTTGACATTGAATGGTACAAAATAGAGTACGTAAGCGACCTGGAAAAACAACCCGACGGAACCTATGTGGGAGTGATCACCATTTTCCAGAAATTTTCAGGTTACGACAAGGAAGGCGAATTGGTTTATCAGGATGTAACCAAAAAGGATATTACAGTTTACGTAAAACGTAAAGAAACACAAATAGCAGGACGTTTGATCGGTTTCTGGGATGTGTTGCTGGGGGATATCCGCGTAAAAGAGACAAAAAAGGAAAAATAATACGAATTTTCATACTTAAAAAAACAAGCCGCCCGGTTTGGACCGGGTGGCTTGTTTCAAAAATAGGTATCAATAAATCCACTGGAAATTTTGCATTGCAATCAAACATATTTAGGTCCAGTTCAGCGAATGAAAAAATTGCTGATCGTTTTTTTTATTGTTGCTACCGGCTATTCTAATCATTTGTTTAGTCAGGCCGGTTTGGGAAACTTCACAGGCGATGAAAGCGAATTTTATGCACAGACCAAACAGGTAAACCAGTTTTTCAGGCGATTTAACAATGAAGAAGACCGGTTAGGTAACCGATATTATCCCAAAGACAGTTTATACCGCGACAACGCTTTCAGGAAAGTTTATCTGAAAATGCTTTTCAACCAACAAAATTCGTCCATTGATGAAACATTGAAAAAGGAATTTATTGAAACCGCAACCGATCCAAATCATCCCGTCTATCTTGATTTTCATGGCGGGAATTGGTTCGCAGAAGTGGCATCTACTTTCGATTATAAAGGCTATAATGAAAATCTTATACTCTTTTTGAGGCTGGAGGCTGAAAATCTGGGTTATAAATGGGTGCTGACCAATGTTTATTATGTCAGGTTTTTGAAACAATTTTTCAAGGGTGAGAAGCGTAAAATTGATAAGGAGTTTCTGCACCCGATGAGCCACGAACTCGATTTTATGAACCTGCATAAAGCTTTTGAGGAACTGGCTTACACCGAATATTATGCCTACAACAATTATAAACCAGACTTCCTTTCGTTGTTGTTTTATGAGTTAAAAATCGGGGATATGAAATTCATTCGGTCCGGTGAGGTAAAATTTCATTTTTTCCAGGTAGATGGATGGTATTTTGAAGTTTCATTTTTTAACCGCCCGGGCTATAATTCAGGTTGGTTGATATCGAACCTTTTCAAGGTTACGGAACAGGAAAAACAAGATCTCATTAAATTTTATCAGCCGTGAAAAAAATTACGCTAATTATTCTGACACTTTCAATTTCTGCCAGCATTCACCTGGCTCAGGCACAGCAGGACAAGCAACAGTCTTTAAGCAATGAAGAAATAGATGCCTACAAGGAGCAAATCACAAACCTGCTCCACTATCTGGAGGGCACATTCAATTTCCTGGGTGACCCTGCTTCCCCGCAAAAGGAAAAGGAGATTATCATCAATGAAAGCTACCTGAAGACCTTTAAGGACGATAAGGTGCAAATCGAAGATGATTTGGACGAAAAAAGAGATGTGCCTTTACATAAGGATGTTCAGGCTTACCTGAAAGACATTGAATTTTTTTTTAAAAGTGTTCATTTTGATTTTATCCTTGTCGATATCAGCCATTACCTGAATGATGGAGGATCACACTATTTCAAAGTCACCTTCAACCGCAACCTTGATGGAATTACTGTTGAAGGAGATTCAGTAACTTCCAGAAAGGTAAGGTATATGGAAATCAACCTGGATGTGGCCAATAACGATCTTCGCATTGCCAGTATTTACACAACCCAGCTTAACGAAAAAGAAGAAACCAGGAACTGGTGGAATAACCTCACGGCAGAATGGCGTAAAATTTTTGGAGAAAACATTGCCATCAATGATACCGTCAGGCTTTCAGATGTTGTTTACCTGAATGACAGCCTCATTATTATAGGTAAATTGTCGAATGATCCGGTGGATGATACCTTGAAAAATTACAGCATCGACCTCCCTGAAGAAAGGCTTTCAGGAAGCAATTTTCCGGTGGCATTTGATACTTTGATGATCAACACCCAATCGATTTTCAATAAATTGTCGGGGATTAAAAAGCTGCAGAAAATCGATATTTCCGACAGGACCGAAGTCCGTTCACTTTCCCCGTTGAGCGAACTTTCCGACCTGAAAGAAGTTATTTGCAAGAATACACTGGTAAGCGATCTTTCACCAATCAGGAACCTGAATAAACTTGAAGTTCTTGATATTTCAGAAACGCCGGTTGAAAGCCTGAGCCCATTGCATTATTCTGTTTCGTTGAATAAGCTGTATTTCAACTATACACTGGTTAATGATTTGAAAACCGTCGCCGGATTGATAAAACTTTCCGAACTTGAATTTGCCGGTAACCGGATCAACAACCTTCAAAGTTTATCAAGCCTGAAAGAACTGCATTCATTGGATTGCAGTAATACACAGGTATATGATGTATCACCGCTAAAGGATTTAAAAAAACTTGAAAAATTAAATATCTCCGGAACTACAGTTTCGAATCTTGAACCGATTGCCGGATTGAATGAATTGAAATATCTGAATCTGGAAAACACAACGGTGATGACCCTCGAATCTTTGAGCGAGATCAAAAATATCGAGATTCTCAGGATCAGCAATACCGAAATATCCAGCCTTGAACCACTCAATAATCTGGAAAGCCTTAAAAAAGTTTACTGTGATAATACCCAGATTAAAAATGAAGATGCCATTGCCTTCATGCGTAAGAATCCGGAATGCCTGATCATATTTGAATCGGAGGAATTATTGCAGGGATGGAAGGACCTTGCCGAACCCTGGAAACTAATTGCAAGGGATTACACTGAGTTAAGCGACGAACCAACCCGTGAAGAGTTGCACAGCTTGCTGAAGATTCAGTCGCTGAATATTTCGGGGAATAAAAGTATTACTACATTAAACCCGGTACGCAGGTTTTATAACTTGCAAAAGTTGAACGCATCATCAGTTGATGTTGAAGATTACAGCCCGATTGGCGATGCGGTTGAGTTGGAAGAACTCGATCTATCCCATTCATCTGTTAAAAAACTTGATTTTACAAAAAACCTGGTCCGCCTTGAAAAACTGATTATCGAAAATACTTCAATCAGTTCATTGGAGCCTCTTAAAAACCTGCCGGATTTAAGTTTGGTTTATGCGGATAGCACCAGCATTGGCGAGGATCAGGTTTTTGCCCTCAGAAAGAATAATCCTGCGTGCCTGGTCATTTTCAAAACAGAAAAATTAAGGACCTGGTGGCAAAACTTACCGGTTGCATGGAAAGAGTATTTTTCCGGTCAATTCAAGCTGGATTCGCCACCATCAAAAGAACAGTTGCATAAATTATTTTACCAGGATTCCATCAGTATTGAATCAAACAACCAAATCAGGAGTTTAGACCCTTTGGCTGAACTAAGCGGTTTAAGAAGCATACGTCTTGTTGGAACTCAAATCACTGACCTGTCGCCACTTGGCACTTTGAAATATATAAAATCATTGACTATACAGCAAAGCCCGCTGACCAACCTTGAGCCTATTTCGGGACTTTCTAGCCTGGAAACCATTAACCTGGAAAATACACCCATTGAAAATCTCGACCCGCTTTCGAATTTACAAAAACTTAAATACCTGAATTTTTCAGGTACCCAGGTGAGTGATCTAAAATCTTTATCCGCATTGAAAAACCTCGAGAAGATTGCGTTTAACAATACTTCCGTAAAAAATATAAAATATATATTCGACCTTCCAAAATTGAAAGAGGTTCAGTGTTACAATACCAAGGTCAACACCAAAAATATTGATAAACTGAAGGAATCAAAACCAGGCTGTGAAGTTATCTATTACTGAACCATAAATTGTTATAACTTCGCAAATAATAACTTTATAAAATCTAGGTCATGTCTTCAAATAAACTGATGGATCCCATCGGAAAACTCATGGGATTGCGCTATAAATCACATCCCTGGCACGGTGTCGACATTGGGAATGAAGCCCCCGAAATCATCACCTGTTTTATCGAAATGGTTCCCACCGATACGGTTAAATACGAGGTGGACAAAGAAACCGGATACCTGAAGATTGACCGGCCGCAGAAATATTCCAATGTAGTTCCGGCCCTTTATGGTTTTATTCCACAAACCTACAGTGGCGAAAAGGTAGCAGAATATTGCATGCAGAAGACCAATAAAAAAGATATCAAAGGCGACGGCGATCCCATCGATATTTGCATTTTAACGGAAAAGGAGATCGTCCACGGGGATATCCTGGTGCGGGCCAAACCTATAGGAGGTTTCAGGATGATCGACGGAAATGAATCGGATGACAAACTTGTTGCTGTTTTAAACAATGATGCCGTTTACAGTACCTACAAAGATATTTCGGATTGTCCATCGCTGGTGGTCGACCGTTTAAAACATTATTTTCTTACCTACAAAGACCTGCCGGGAAACCCGCGAGATGTTGAGATCGCCAGTGTTTTCGGAAAGGAAGAGGCCCATGAGATCATTTTGCGTTCCATGGATGATTACCAGCAGAAGTTCGAGAAACTGGGGAATTTGCTTTCGTATGTATAAAAAAACCCTGTAAAGATTTACAGGGTTCAAAATCTTTCTGATTATCGACTATTCCACGATCATTTTCTTTGTAATGCTCGATTCACCGGCTTTAACGGTGTAAAAGTAAATTCCGCCATGCAATCTACTTCCGTCGATCACCATTTTATGTTGTCCTGCACTTACCTTTCCGGGATTCACCTCATAAACCTTTTTGCCCATAATATCGGTCACTTCCATGCTCAGATCCGAACTGTTTTCCAGGTCAACCCAAACTTCCGAGGTTTGAGAGAAAGGATTCGGGTAATTTTGCGAGACCGATTCTGCATCAAGCGCTTCATTGGGTTCTTCAATACCGGTGAAATTTACAACCGGCCATTTCACATAGTTTTCGAAATTATCAATATAGGCGTGATCTTCATCAAGGGCAGTTCCGGGAATTGCATCATATTGATACATAACATGAATATTGTCATCTACTGATCCAGCCATTACAGGGTAAAAGCATTCATCAAAAATATGTATTAAGTCCGAAGTAAGGTCATAAAAATTACCCCAGGTAGTACCGCCATCGTGTGAATTCCTGACCCAAATCCGTTTGGCATTATAGCCACCCAGATCGGTATTTTCAGTCGTAGAAGCATATACAACATAAAGCCTGTTATCGGAACCCACACTGATATTGGGCATAGTTGAAATACCCAATTCCCGGTATGTGATCAACTCTTCAACCAGATTCACTTCTCCATCACCATCTACATCTTGTGACCATCCGACCAAATTGACATCAGGTATAAGTACGTTATATGGATCGAGCGCATCATGTTGGTTTTCAGCTTCAAACGGATCCATGGTTTCATTCCAGTAACCAATACCATCAGTAAATGGCCATATTGTATAAGTGGTACCTACCTCAAAATGAGCAACCCTGCTAATTCCAAAAACAACATGCACCATTCCGTTATTATCAACAGCAATATCTGCGGATGCATCAGTACAATAAAGGGTATCGGTGAAAACGGTCGTTTCCCAGTCGAAAAATGGATAAGGATGTTCCCAAATCACTGTCTTGTCCCATGAATCACCATCATCCTCTGATTTCATCATAAACATATCCCTCCAGGTTTCGGCACAAACAAAAGCAATAACTCCTGCCCGGGGTTCGGCCCAGGTATATTCATCTGCCCTTATTCCGGAATAATATTCAATCCCTGTTCCTTCAAGTATTAAATTTGAAATATCGAAACTTACACCGCCATCGTTTGAACGTGAATAAAGCAGTGCTCCGTCCTGTCCGTTATACAAAGTTCCACCATTACCGGTAGGGAACGTAACACATAATGTGTGTATTATATCATTATTGATCCCGCTGGTTACCATCCTACCCCAAGAAATTAAATGACCCTCTGGCCCAGCATGCGATGTTTCAGTCCAGTCTCCTGTTCCCTTTTCAGGGCGTGTATTAATCAATAGAACTCCTGCAGTAAAATCATGGGATACTATTATTTCACCGTTTTCACCCAATGGGGCATAGGATGGCCATCCGGCCCTTACAGTTTCTATTATTTCCTGAGGTTCAGAACCCCAGCTTGATCCATCAAAATAGTTGTAACCGGTACCCCTGTCAGGGAAATTCGGCGGTGATAAAACTCCCCTGGTCCATACTGCGCCAATTGTTCCATCGCTATGGAGCCAGATTCGGTTACCAAGGAGAGAATTTGATTGTAAATCATAAATGGTTCCTCCCACCAGTGTTTCATCAGCCAAAGTAGATTTTGATGTTACTGTTTGGTTTAGAGGCTTTTTAAATTCGTTGTTATGATTATGATCTTTGTAAATCCTTTGAAATGACAGATCTTTCAACTGTTTTGAAATTTCGACCCTTCTTTGTGAGTAAAGGCTAATGGAAATAATAAAAGCCAAAAAAATAAATAGAAGTTTTTTCATAGTTAAAATGTTTTAAGGTTAATTTTTACTTCATGGAACAAATTTACACAATTATTGAAAATAGGCGATTTAAAATTTTGATCTAAAGCATTCTCAATAAAACAGAATCTGACAAACAATGAACTTTCAATTAGCCAAAATTAGTTTATGAAATGTTTATTTACAACAAGTGACCAGTTTGCGGCAGGATTGTTTAAGTTATCGGCAGGGATTTTATTTTTTATTGTAAAAAAATTCTCCTTTTACTTCAGGTATACTTTGTGCGCGATGGTATTTAATCTCTTTATTGAATAATTTCCGGTATGTGATATGCTTTTTCCCGAAATTGGCTCCCAGGGCATCCAATGTGGCCTTCATTTTGGGATTGAAATCACCCACCCATGAAATCTCGATTTCCGTATAATGCGTTCTCTTTTTAAAAATCGGATCTTTAAGGTGCCAGAAAATGGCCGATTCTATCCCGATTCCCTGGAATTTTGGTATAACGCCCATGATCGTGACCCTGGCCCGGTTTACCAGCTTGCCTGATTTGAGGAATAAAAACCGAAGTTGATTCCAAAGGGTCATTTTCCCGTTGAACAACCTGAATACCTGGTTCATATCAGGAAGCATTACAAATAAGGCGATGGGTTTGTTTTCATGATATACAAACCAAATAAATTCTTCGACAATAATATTTTTTGCTTCCTCAAAACTTTTTCTCACTTTTTCAATCGTAAGCGGAGCAAAGTGTTCATGGTAAATCCAGGCCGTATTGTAAATTTCCACAATGTCCTGTGCAAACTTATCAATTTGATTTTTTTTGAAATGCAAAAAAGTATAACCCGGCTTGCGGATCACCCATTCGGCGATTTTCCAAAATCTCTCCGGTACAGGTTTGGTCAGGTCAAGGTGCTTGGATTCCTGCTCGAAGAATGGTCTGAATCCGAAAGTCTCAAATAGATCTTTATAATAGGGAGGATGATAATTCATACCAAAGGCAGGAGGGGTAAATCCTTCAACAAGCAATCCCCAATAAGCGTCGTTTTCCCCGAAATTAACCGGGCCATCCATTGCGCCCATCCCATTATTTTCAAGCCATTCCTGGCAAGCACTGAATAATATATTTGCCGTATTTTGGTCGTTAATACACTCAAAAAACCCCATTCCCCCAGTGGGTGGGCTATATTTATGAGCCCGCTTTTCGTCATAAAATGCAGCTACCCTTCCGATCAATTTTCCTTCACTATCCTTTAAAATCCAGCGAATGGCATCTCCTTCTTTATAGTAGCTGTTTTTCCGGGGATTAAAAATGGAATTGATAATATTGTCGGGAGGACAAATCCAATTCGGATCATTTTTATAAATGATGCGTGGTACATCCAAAAATTCACCGGCGGTCTTTTTGTTCCCTACTTTTATCAGCCTCATTTGATCTAATGTATTGGCAGGGGCAAAATTAGTGTTTATAATTAATTTGTGTCAGTGAAGTTATGACCCAATATTGTTTTCAATGCAATAAAAGGCGATATTTTGACCTTTAATAAAAAGCAACTCTAAGGATTAATAATTTTGGGAGTATATTTGCGACATCTAAACAGGGCTCTTCAATTGAAGAAAATATATTGGCTTATCATCAAATCCTACATTGGGCCGTTTGTAATGACCTTTTTCATTGCATTGTTTATCCTTTTGATGCAGTTTCTGTGGAAATACATCGACGACCTCGTGGGAAAAGGCCTTGAATGGTATGTTATAGCTCAATTGCTTTTTTATGCTTCATCTACATTTGTTCCGCTGGCATTACCCCTGGCCATCCTGCTTTCCTCATTGATGACATTTGGTAATTTGGGTGAAAATTATGAATTGGTTGCCATGAAGGCCGCCGGAATATCCTTGCGAAGGATCATGATGCCATTGATCATATTATCCATCATCATCAGTATGGTTGCTTTTTATTTTTCGAACAATGTACTTCCCATTGCCAATTTAAAATTCAAATCACTGCTTTATGATGTGCGTGAACAGAAACTCGCACTGGATATCAAGGAAGGGATTTTTTACAATGGCCTTGATGGATTTGTAATTCGAATTGGAAAAAAATTCAAAGATGATAAGACCATCAAAGAGGTGATGATCTATGACCACCGTTCGAAGAAAGGAAATGTCAATGTTACGGTTGCCGATTCGGGCAGAATGGAACTTACGCCGGATGGCAGAATGCTTATCTTTTACTTGTTTAACGGTTACAATTACGAAGATAAAACTGATGTCGCCGATTATCGTGAGAAAGTGCCATTTCAGCGTACAAAATTCAAGGAGCATTTCCGGAAATTCAACCTGATGGATTTTGAACTTTCCCGGACCAATGAAGACCTTTTCAAAAGCAACTACTCAATGTTAAACCTGAAACAGTTGCAAAAAGCAGAAGATTCGCTGATTACTCAATTAAATGAAAAAAAGGAAGAATTACCCGTATCTATGTTGCGGAACTTCTATTTTTATAACAAAGTCGATTCGGCGAAAATTGAAAAGTACAACCCTGGAGATAGTGTTACCAATGACTTGCTGGCAGGAATGAACAAGTATGAAAAAATTGATGTACTCAATGAGGCAGCAAACCGAAGCAGAAGAGCCAAGGAAAATATTCAATATTTTAAAAAAGACCTGGAGAACAGAAGTAAAATGATTTATAAACACCAGGCCGAGTGGCACCGTAAATTTACCCTATCGGTAGCTTGTTTTGTTTTGTTCTTTATAGGGGCACCTTTGGGCGCCATTATCAGGAGAGGAGGACTGGGCC
>JAFGBL010000251.1 GCA_016933115.1 Bacteroidales bacterium
GCAGGTTGTGAATTGCTTTCGAATTGTATCTTTGAAATACTGAACACAGCGGACAGGATGGCGGTTAGTTCGTCAAGTTGGTTGTGAATTGCTTTCGAATTGTATCTTTGAAATACTGAACACAGCATACCTCGATTTTATGGGTTCAATTTCAATAAGTTAGGCTGTGGTAAAGGATTCAAAAAATGAGCTGTGTAAAACCGTTTCGATATGTTCGGGGCGGTTTTTTTATTTTTACTGAAGAGGAAACAGAGCAGCAGCAGAGAACACAGAGAAAACCTCTATGGCTTCTCAGCGCTCTTTGTGGTTAATATTTCCTAAAACAATTCAAGTTGCTGGGGTGTTCCCGGTTTATCAACCGCCGCGGATGACCTGAAAAACTCCATCATCCCGAATTGCTTATCCGTTAACGTAAATATGATCACTTCTCCTTTTGGGGGCAGGAAGGATTTTACCCTTTTGATATGGACGTCTGCATTTTCGCGTGAATTACAGTGCCGGGTATAGATGGAATACTGCAAAATGGTAAACCCGTCTTTCTGCAGGTCTTTCCTGAACCTGGCAAAATTTTTCCGGTCCTTTTTTGTATCGGTCGGCAGATCGTAAAATACAAATACCCACAAAATCCTGTATTGGTTTAAACGGGTTATCAGATCATCCTTCATTGTGAATAATCATGTACCGCTTTTTACGGATTTTTGCTTCCAGGGTTTTTTTCCACTGAGGAAACAGAGAAGCCACAGAGGGCGTTGAAAAATTATTCGATGTAGAATTTATTGATCAGGCGCTTGATGCCGTTTTTCAGGATGCTAACGTTGAAATTGATCAACAGGCCGATCCGGTTGTTGTTAAGTTTGAGATAAGTCAAAACCTGCGCTGTGTGAACATCGTTGAGGGTTTCTACTGATTTTACTTCCACAATAATGGTGTTCTCAACCAATAGATCAACCCGATAACCGGCTTCCAGTTTAACTTCGCGGTAGATGAGCGGAAGGGGCTTTTCTTTATGAACTTTCAAACCGTTTTGTTCGAGTTCGTACTTCAAACATTCGATGTAAGCCGATTCAAGGATGCCGGGACCGAGTTCCTTGTGAACCTGAATGGCGCAACCGATGATCTTTTCAGTCAATTCATTTTCTTTCATTGTTTTTGATTTTTTTAATCGCAGAGGTAACAGAGAAGCCGCAGAGTCAGCAGAGTTTTTTTTCTTAGCGTTCTTCGTGACTTCTCAGCGTTCTCTGTGGCTTCCCAGCGTTCTCTGTGGTTTAATAATAATTCCAATTATACTATTATTGTTGGAAAAAGCAGCTTTTTCGCCGTGCCTTCAAAACATTTCATCAGGGAAGCAGTGGTCCTTTGCATTCCCACCATCAACGGGCTGGATTGATTACCGATATTAACATCGACCGAGGCAACGGCAAGCAATTTCTTTTTTATGTCCGGTGTCAGTTCTTCAATATTTTCTTCCAGTTCCATCACGGCCAGCACTACACCATCCACATACGGACGGTAGGGTTCCATGATGTCGTCGGCCAGGCAATAGGGATTGTATTTGTTGCGGTGGTGAATGCCTACAGATGGGATCATGCCGCTGGCTACCAGCGACCGGGCAACAATGGACCTTAAAATGGCATACCCGTAATTGAGCAGGTTATTGGGCGGTTCGCCATGCCGGAACCTTTTGAATGTTTCCACCTCAGTGAAAAGGTTGTCCCAGTAATAAGCCGCTGCCCTGCCTTCATAATTATCCGGATCGCCGCTGCGGACCTGCCGGGCCCAGTAAAGCATCTTTTCGGAATCCACCCCGCAACTTTCGAGCATGGCCGCCTGGTTTTTGATCTTGGCAACGATCGTCTGCTGCCACAGGTTCTTTTTCAACGGCAATGAAGCTTCCAACTGATAATACATTTTTTCGGTAAAAGCATGGTGCTGCGACATAGGAAGCATCATCCCGGCCGGAAGGTGTTTCTCATCACAGATCAAAACCGCCGAGTTGTTCTCGATCAGAGCCTGTATCAGGGCTGTGGTCATTTTCACCTGGTAATGGTCCACCACCATCAACCCGATGTCCTCGATGGGCACCTGTTTATTTTCCACACCATCACCATAATCCACCACCAACTGGTTTTGCTTTTTCAACAGGAAACAGGGATTACCGATATAGAGGGTGCGCTTGATCATTATTAATTCGAGATTTTTTATTCGTTAACTTTTACAATCTGGCCCAAATGATTTAATCTAACTTTTACAATACCTTCAAGGTTTTCTGGGGTTTGAATGAAATTATAAGTAACCTTTGAAAGTTTCTTATTTTTCAAAGTATCGTTATTAACTGCCTTGGTTTCAAGATGATGATTAAAAACATAGTTTTTCTTTGCAATTTTTTGCACTCTAAATAAATTGGGGCTAATCAGATGATAGTTATTTTCATCAGTTAAATCAATTTCCACTGGATTAAATCCTGTTTCTTTGTTAGGAAAAACAAAATATTCATTTTGTTTCATGGTGAAAAGAAATTGCCAATCCGGATGGTCTGGATGTTGATGCCAGATAATAGGTGTACCTGCATTAACTCGTGCGACTGCATCGTAAAAAGAAACAACATCCTCTTGTAAATTTCCATTCTCATCCCTATAAATAGCTACATGATGGTTATTTCCTGTACTCACAAAATTAGCAGGTCCCGGTTTTCCGTCTTCATTGATTATTTCTCTCCCAAAATGATCTTTCTTTGTGTGTAATGGTTCAGCATGGGTGACACCGGTAATTGTTACCCGTTTGAGTTTAATTCCCAATTCATGTGGTTTAGGATTTTCCCTATTATTCCATTTACTTTTTTCCATCGGTTCAACCAGCCATATCGGATTGTCTTCAAGGTTCGAAAATGCAGCTTTCGGGTCACTATTAAATTCTCTTAAGCGTTTTTTAAGCAATTCACGTTGTGCCTTGTCTATTACTTTTTCAATATTTTTTTCTTCTTTAAAATTATCTGGATTAATATCTTTTCTTATTGTAAATTGTCTCTCCATACTAACCAATTTGATTTTATCAGGGAGCTTTACCGATTGGTGTTCATCAAGATAAATGGGATTTTTTGTCAGTGAATTTTTACCTCCAAATGCTTTTTGGGGATCATTTTCGTTTTCTGCCAATCTAACAAGTAATGCCTCACGATGGCTTTTTTTTGCAACTTGCATTATTGTTTCAAAATCGAATTTGGGTCCTACTTTTACTTGAGTCGCTTGATAATGTGAAGAAGATCCATAAACAGTTTCTTTATGAAGCTGTCCTCTTGGGGTTAACACAACTTTAGTAATTTCACCTCCTTTTTTCTTAGTTTTATTTATGTTTCTGGTGACGACCTTATTTTTTGCTTTAAAAGAGACCAAAATATTTTCCAAATGTCTTTTTGCTTCAGCTCTGAATATATCAACAGGTATAGGTGGTTTTATTAATCTTTTGCCCTTATCATTCAAAAAAGTTTCTTTTTTTTCAATAGCAATAATATTTCCATGCTTTTTATGAGTATCATCATTTCGGGCGCTCAGATAATTTAGATATTGAATATGGCTATGTTTTGTAAAAGCAACCGTTAGGGCATCCATAGCATGATGCCGGTGATCGTTTCTTTTTGTCCAATCTTTAATAAAAGGTATCTTTTTACCTTCTTTATTCATCTCATATCCGGTAAGGCCCAATTTATCATATTTTCCCCAGTTAAGTTCTTGTAAAACATTAATCAATTGCCAATCTTCACGTAATCTTTCCGTAACACTTCCGGTTGTAGGGACAACAGACCTTACAATCTTTTTTAACATTTCCTGAGATTTTTTAGCAATATATTGGGTATTTCGCAAGTCTCTTTCAATAAATCCATCAGGTATTTCAGAGGCCTTCATCAGAAGCTTTTTATGTTTAGCCTGATTCTTCTGTTTGTCTTGAGATAAAAACTTTTCGACTCTTTCCAAATACTCTTTAAATTTTGCTGATTCTTCGCCTCCATACTTTTCAATTAAATAATCATATGCAGTTTTATTGCCCTTTTCGAGATTAATTTGGCGAACTGCAATTGTTTTATTAGAAAAAGAATCATCAAACAATGTAGCTTGTGGAATTATATGTTCAATATCGAATTCATTGCTAAAGAGTTTTTCCCTTTCAATATAAGTGTTTGTATATAATGTGCGGTAGCCATTAAAAGAAAGTTCCTCATAAAGTTTATATTTTATAATATCATTCCTTGTAATTCTTACACCCGTATTGAAAGGATATAATTCTTGGATCTTCTTCTTTATTTCCTCGTGTTCTCTATTAGCTTTTGAAATATTAGTCGTCATATCTGCACGTTCCTTTGCACTTTTCTTCAGCTCCCTGGCCAGTTCAATTCTTATTTCATCCGGTTTTCCATAGTGCTGAACAACAGCATTAACAACATTCACCATTTGATTCAGAATTTTCTCTACAACCGGATTTCTTAAACTGTTTTTTGGCAATAGATTCAATTTCTCTCCCAGTTCTCGATTATCATTTTCTTCCTTTAAAACAAAGTGAGAATGCCTATAACCAGCCAATACGCATGCTTCAGAATATTCATGACCAGCCTTCATAAATGGTAAAATCTTTTTAATGGCTTTAGCACTTAATCTTCCATAATCATCTTTAAAAACTATGTTTGCAAGTATCTTTGCATACTCCCTCTCAAACCCGAATTTTCGTTTAAGTTTATCAAATAGTTTTTCATTTCCACTTTTGGATTCATCACCCTCATAAGAATAAAGCAAATGCCATAGTTGATAAGAAGGTTGTTGTTCAAAGTCTTTACCTTTAAGTTCGGAATTAAAAATAAGAATTTCGGTGTTAATACCTAATATTTCAAATATTTTGGAAATACTTTCAACCGGTTTGGATTTACTTACAACATGACCTGACAATTCAACTATTTTGTTAAATGCATCAAAAAAAGACGCAAACGTGTTGTTGCCTTCAATATCGCTATAGTTCTTTACCTCCCAAGTTTTAGGGTTTTCAATGGATTTTTTTAATAGCTCATTTGCAGATAATTTTCCTCTGAAATTCAATTCAGCGAACAACCTATTTCTTATTTCCAACTCATTGTCCAATTCAGAAATTGGGTAAGTTTCTCTAGCTTCAACATTTTCAAACTTTAAATTATTAAGAATCTGCCATACTTTAAATTCCTGAAAGAGGGGGGATGAATTTGGAATAACCCTGGGACCAACTATTTTTTTCTTTTTCTTACCACCCTTTACAATCTCAATTTCACGCCCTTCCAATTCACATACACTGATTAATCCTTTTTGAGATTTCAATTTTCTTTGGTAAAATATAACAGCATCTTTTACTTCTTCTTTAAGTTTTTCAGTAAGAATATCTTTCCTGTATTGAGATTGCATCTTCCAAATTTGTTCAAATTCATCAATATAGTCCTTGCGATAAAACACTTGATTTTTTAACGGTGTATGAGGATTATCCTTAATTTGTTTATATAGATATTGACCAACTGTTTGATTATTAAAATATAACTCCTTACTTCTATCGGAAATATTCCCTAAATAACCACTTGACGTATTAATTTGACCATTGATTTCCTGCAGGACAATAGCCAATTGCTCCAATTCCAATTTCTCACTTAATCCTTGAACCCGCCATTTATAATTTTCAATTCTTTGTTCAGATGTGTTTCCATTTCGCTTTATTCCAATAATTCCAAAAGGTTTTTCACAAATAGCCCAAACTGCTTTTTTGTTTTTACCTTCCAGATTCAATTTCAAATCAATAGTTAAAATATCTGGATAATATTCCTTTTGTTTCTCCCAAACTTTATCAAATTCATTTTGTAAATCCGAACGGTAAAAATCGGGTATATGGTTCTTTTTTTCAGTGACTCTTTGATAAACCAATTGTCCGGGAGTTAAATTGTTATTATAAAGAAGTTTTGCAACTTCCATTCCATCAATAGCCTGCCCATCTGTTTCATCTTTTGCTTTTCGGTTGCTTTTATACCCGCGTTTTTTATTTATTGCTAATAATACCCGTGCAAAATCTTCAAGTGTTATTTGCTCCTTTGCAGCCTTGGCTCTTAATTCCCAAATATGAAATGTAGTATCTTTACCATTATCTGTCAATAAAGTATTCTCGTTTATTATTCCTTGTTTCTTTAATAATGATATTAAATGATTCCGCCTTTGTTTATACCGTTGAAGATTTCTCCGTACTCCTCGTTTCAATGTCCTATCAGCATTGATAGTAATTGATTTACCTTTCTGAAAATCATTCTCCTCATCAATAGTCAGTGGGATGACTCGTACTCCTGTTTTAATTATCGATGAATTTTCATCCTCATATTCAGCTTCATTTACCAAGGCCCATCCAATTGATGTAGTCCCCAAATCCAATCCCAATATTTTTTTCATAATTTTTTATTTTTTTTCTCTGTTCCCTCTGAGGCTCCTCTGTTAACTCTGCGGTAAAATAAAAATTCCAATAAAAATAACCACAGAGTACGCAGAGAACGCACAGAGTCCTCAGAGTTGTTATAGCATACTTTATGTTGTTTGTATATTATTTTTCAAATAAATTTTACTGTTCTTTCTTGACATAAATAATTTATTTCGTATATTCGCCCCACAATTCGAAGCAATTCACAATAAGGATTATTCCGTTGTGAAAACATTTAAAGCGGCAGTCGGCAACGATTTGTCGCTTTCTTATTTTAATTGTTTCATGAACTCACTGGAAATAAAATATCTGTGAATAAAACATTCAAGCCATCTCGCCATAAAATGCGTGGCTTTTTTTCAATCGATATAAAATCCTTTATCATTTATTTAATTCTTCAAATTGAAAGCCTGCAAAGCACTTAGTCTTTGCTTTAATTTCATGAAGGCTGTTGGATGGTTTAGTCTGCCAAGTTACGGTGTTGCTATTCTATTTTTTTCAGTCATTAAAAATAGAAAAATGTTCGGAATTAACAAAACAGGAATTAAAATATCTTCCTGAAGATCGAATGATAAATGTTATCTTCTCTGTTTACTCTGCGGCTTCTCTGTGTCCTCTGCGGTAAAAAATAATCCTTAATACCCGAAAATCGATCTTTAAAATCTATCAATTTCCCCTATTACTCCCAACCCACCACAACATCACACCGGGGATAAGGAACGGGAGTGAGTAGATCAATGCCGCACCGGTATCACCGGCCCCACCATGATAAAACATATTCAACCCCATGAGGATGCCGGCGAATGTCATTACCATCCCCCCTTCCTTTGGTCGCCAGAAACTGAAAAAATATCCCAATACCGAAAATGCCATCAATGTCAGCATCGACTTTAGTTGAAAATTTTCTGAACCCCTTAAATCAGGTATTCCTTCCCCACAAAAGAACATACCAAAAAACAGGATGGCAAGTCCCCCAAGGATGAGGGCGATGGCTTTTATAATGAGTCTGGAATTTTTCATTTCTGGATTAAATTTGTGAACCGGTTGAACTTGTTGAACCGGTTGAATCGGTTGAACCGGGAATTTGGTTTGAAGAATCGTCCCAATTTACCAATTCAACCGATTTAACCATTAACTAATTATTTCAGCCATTTGTCTAGAAAGGCAAAGAAAGTCCGCTGCCACAGGATCCCGTTCTGGGGTTGAAGCACCCAGTGGTTCTCATCGGGGAAATACAGGAATTCAGCCGGGACATCCATCAATATTGCTGCATTGAAGGCAGTCATGCCTTGAGTAAAAACTACCCTGTAATCGAGTCCGCCGTGAATGACCAGTATGGGTGTATCCCAATTTTGGACCAGTTTGTGAGGCGAATGGGTATAAACATCCTGAGCCACCTTGTTGTCTTTATCCCAGAAAGGTCCGCCTTTATCCCAGTTTTCGAACCACATTTCCTCGGTTTCGAGGTACTGGGCTTCCTCGTTGAAAATCCCATCGTGAGCGATGAATGCCTTGAACCTTCCTTCATGTATTCCGGCCAGGTAATAAACGGCCCAACCACCGGCGCTGGCTCCCACGGCGCCCAGGCGATCTTTATCCACGTATGGCTCTTTGGCCATTTCATCTATGGCGGTGAGGTAGTCCTGCGTGCTCTTACCGTGGTAATCGCCGCTGATCTGCTCCTGCCAGGCCTGTCCGAAGCCG
The DNA here is from genome assembly GCA_016933115.1 of Bacteroidales bacterium. Lineage (GTDB taxonomy): Bacteria > Bacteroidota > Bacteroidia > Bacteroidales > JAADJA01 > JAADJA01. The sequence continues at coordinate 8,164 of JAFGBL010000251.1, forward strand.
GAGACTCCCCTCCTGTTGGGTGCGACGATGATATAATCGTTGGCTGCCATGATCTGATAATTCCAGCGGTAATGGAAATTCTGGCTCAGCGGGCCTTGCGGTCCACCCTTGCAATAAAGCAAAGCCGGGTATTTCTTATTGGGGTCGAAATGGGGTGGGTAAATGATCAGGGTAAGCATATCTTCTCCGTCATGAGTTTTCATCCATCTTTCTTCCACGTTTCCCATGGTAAGATGTTCCACCAGTTCCTGGTTTGTAAACGATATTTGTGTGGCTTCACCGGATGCAATATCTACGTTGAATAATTCAGCAGGTTCAGAAATTGAATTTCGATCGGCAATAAGCATTTCACCGGCAACAGCAACACTTTTATAATCGTACATTCCATCGGTCAGGGTTTTGATTTCACCGTTTTCAATATTGTAGCTATATATCTGTGTACGGCTGTGCCAGTCGCTGGTAAAGTAAATGTATTTGCTGTCGGCTGACCAAACCGGCCCGCTCACATTCTGGTCGAAACCTTGAGTGGCATAAGTCTTTTCACCGGTTACCGTATTCTGAATAAACAAGCGGTTCTGATCCGATTCATAACCTTCGCGCTCCATGCTTTCCCAGACAATGTATTTTCCGTCGGGGGAGTATACAGGTGCGATATCAAATCCCATCATTCCCTCTGTCATATTTACGGTTTGTCCCGATTCGAGGTCATATAGAAAAATATCTGAATTGGTGGAGAGGGTCGCGGCCTTTCCTGTTAATTTTTTTGAAGTATAGGCAATGGTTTTACCATCCGGGCTCCAGCAAACCTGTTCGATCCCGCCAAACGGTTGCAGTGGTGAATGATAAGGTTCTCCTTCCAGGATATCCTTTCCGGTTCCGGCTTTGTCGCCGTCGTAGTCGGTATAAAATATGTGGCTGTAAGCTTCCACCCAGTGGTCCCAGTGGCGGTACATGAGGTCATCGTAAAGTTTTCCGGTAGCTTTGGGCAGTCCTTCATAGAGTTTTGGGAATTTATTTTCTATGGGAATTTCTTTTGTGTAAAGGATTTTCGACTGGTCGGGAGCATATTTAAACCCGGTGATTCCACCATCGATGTTTGAAATTTGACTGCGGTCGCTTCCATCAGGGTTCATTTCCCAAAGTTGGACCGATCCGCTTTCGGAGCAAAGGAACCCGATCTTTTTGCCATCGGGTCGCCACATTTCATTGAATTCACTCTTGGCCGACCGGGTCAACTGCCTGAAATTTTCACCATTTACATTTACGGCGTACAATTCTCGGTTTCCTTTATTCTGCTCAATTGAATAATAGGTAACACCGTAAAGCACTGTTTGCCCGTCGGGCGAAATTTCATGGCCGCTCACCCTGCCGAATGCCCACAAAGCTTCGGGCGTCATTCGGTCGGATTCAAGCTTAAGATCAGGTTTGCCGATAATTTCGGCTGTTTGTGGTTGCTCTTTTTCCATTTGGTTGTTGCACGAATAGATGACCACAACCATGGCGCAAATAATCAGAAAGGAGATAAAATTTTTCATTGGTAAGAACTTAAAGTTAACAAATCATTCATTTAGTCAGCTAATTTAGATAATTTCAGTATTCTCACTACCAATTTGCCCTGATTTAATATCATGAAATTTCGCAATACACCAAAATCAGATTACAGTTAATAAAGAAATTGGAATAAAAATCCATCACAAACCTATAAAATAGGGCAATATTGAAACTCATTCGAATTGGTTCAGTATAAAGTTACAAATCCAAAATCCCTTGCGTAAGATTTGAAAAATAATGGTAAAAAGATGAAAAATAATTATCTCGATTACAAAACAGCATTTATCCTATTTTTCTTTAACATGATCATCATCCTTTTGATCAGTTTACATTCAAAGGCAAATACCGGATTTCAAATACAACAGGACTCCGACGATGATGAAAAATTCAATAAAGGAGTAACTGTTTCTCCTTCGCATATGAATTTCAATGTGGAGCCGGGTAAAATGAATACCAAAAAAATCAAGGTCACGAATTACACCGGAAAAACGCAGAAATTCAATGTGATTTACAATGATTTTGATATCAGTATCGACGGTAAAAGCAGTTTTCTTGAACCCGGAACAAGTGATTACAGCTTGACGGATAAGATAGGAATTTCTCCGACATTTATAGAAATAAATCCGGGAACCTCCGCCGATGTCACCATTACGGTTCAGATTCCCTATTCGGAGGATGCGAATAAAGCAGCCTGGGGTGTGATCCTGATATCGCAGGTAGAAGAAAAAAAGACCCTGGATCCGGGCAATGAAAGCGGAAACACAGTGGCATTGGGCATTACCCCGACATTTGCTTTTGGTGTTTGGATTTATCAAAATCCACCCAATGTTGAAAATATGTTGGTGGACATTACGGATTTTAGTTTCCAACAAGTGCCCAGTGAAGAAGACCGGCTTTTTTTAAGTGTTAAGAACAAGGGGGACGGAATTTCCTTTTGCAGGGCATATGTTGAAATGACAAACTTATCTACCGGAAACCAGGAAATCCTGGGCGGCAAAAACTACACCATACTTCCCGGCTACGAACGCACCTTTATTTTTAAACTTTCGCCCGAAACCCCCAAAGGGAAATATTCGGCCGTAGGTGTGCTCGACTATGACAGCGACGACGAAATCGTGGCTGCCGAACTCGATCTTACCATTGAATAACCTGCGTTCATTTTCCCTGTGATGTTTGTAAATAAACAACCATTGATAAAAAATATAAGGGGTGCATATAGCACCTTGATCAAGAATATTAACATAATGTTCAACTATTAAAATGACCTAAGAAAGGAGGTATTACCGGCAAATAGTAAAATCGAGAATTTACCTGAAATTTTAAATAACAATCAAATTTTTCCTATTCAACTATTTTTTATTAAACATTTAATTTTTAATTATTAAACATTTAAAGTGAAGCTTATGAAAAGCAAATTTTTAATTCTTGCTGTAATTGCCATGATTATGGGATTACACAATGGACTTTTCGCCCAGTTACAGGATGAGAAGTCGGTAACCATTACAATGGATCTGCAACCTATCCTGCAATTGGATATGGAGACTGCAGACCAGATCGAGTTCGTATTTGATGATATCAAGGATTATTATGCCGGTATTACCAAGTATGGAGCTACTATTTTGAAAGTGAGCTCAACTGTAAGCTGGGACTTGTATGCTGTTGGCCGTTCAAACGGAACGATCGGACCGGAATTCTGGGACCAGGTGATCGACTATGGTTCAGGGACCGGTACCAATGCCATCAATCAAATCCCCCTGAGTGCAGTTGAATTACACCAGTCGCAGCCCAACAACGGAGCAGCAGCCAGCGGTGCAACCTACATCGACTACTCAACCCCGTTCCCTGCTTCAACCGTTCATAATGGTGCCAACAGCCTTTATGTAAATAACGGTACACTAACTCCTCCTACCATTGCAGACAAATACATTGCCGGTCATGCCGGAACAACTGCTTTGGGTGATGACGCTATGCCAGGCGGTTCTTATTTGACTGCAGGTGGCTATACCAGCGACTATTACTATGTAGTAGACTACAGGTTATTACCCGGTTTACCAGCTATCTTCCCCAATGCTTTTGATGCTGACGCAGCAACTGCTGAAGACCTGGTAACTGTCAATGGCGCAAACAGCTATGCAGAACCCGGTGTATATACAATGTATGTGCAGTACGTATTGGTCGAAGACCAATAAAATTACGAACCGGGATGCAGCGTATGCGGCATTCCGGTTTAATTAATTTTTAGCTGAACTACATGATCAGGAAAAAAAACATATTCATTCTGCTGATGTCCATCCTGGGTTTCTTTCCGCTGGTTGGGGGATCGCAGATCGTTTGTGCGGATGTAAAAATCGTTCCCAATACCGGAGAGCAGGCCGATTTTGTTTTCGATTCGTTCAGCAAGTACATTGCAGGGATCACTTTTCATGGGATAGCTAAAATAGATATCAAGGTCGATGACCAGGTGCCTCCCAATCCCGATTGCAAGTGGATATTGTGGATGAGTGTTGAAAATAATCCTTCGTCAGGAACCGCAGCCAACGAATGGGAAACACTCACCACGTATGGTACGGGAAGCTCCGATGTCCCTAAAATTGAAATACTCGAAGTCCGTGTGACCAATAATTGCGCTACTTCTCCCGTTGACGGTGTTTACCAGAACTTCGTGCAGTCGGGTGATATCATCGAAATCATTGAAAATACGGGTATCCGTATCGATGCAGGTTCATGCACTACCAATGTGAACGGTCCAGGCAACTACCAGCTCAATTACAGCGAGTTTCATTTCCAGATTGATTTCAGGATCATACCGGGATTCGATTTTGACCCGGGAATGTACCAGCTTCAGGTAAAATTTCATCTAAGCGAAGTTCCATAAACGAGAAATGTTTGACAAAACCATTGGCATATTAAAATATTCAGTCATCCTGTTCTGTGTAGTTCAGATTGCAGTTGGCACGAGGGTTTCAGCTCAGGTAAGCACCAACGGGTCAAACGGGCAACTGGATGTTTCCTTTGTGAAGGAAGAAATCAAAATCGTTAAAGGGCAGATCATTTCCAATGTCATCAGGATCAAAAACAACTCCAATGATTCCATAAGTCTTTATATTTCCATGAATTTCCCACCGTTCTGGAAAACCCTATTCAATGCTGATAGACTATATACCCTCGGCAGCCGCGATTCATTATTTATCCCGGTTCGGATCATACCCGACGTCATGATGAAAGGAGATACCAAATATTACATCAATGCATTTATCGAAAATGAAAAACGGCGGCCAATTGCTGGCGCCTATTTTTTCGCATCTACCGATCGCATCAGTAAATGGGAATTGGAAGTACTGCCGGATTCCAGGATCTATTTCAAAAACAATGAAAACACCGCCGGGTTTGATGTTAACCTTCATAATTCCGGTAACGAAAAACAGGACATTTTAATGAATCTTACGGTGACCAGAAGCAACCTCATCGTAACGGATACCAATGAAAAACCAATCGAAGATTTTAAGAAAGACATTTCCATTCTACCGGGCTGCGATACCACCTTCAAATACCAGGTAAAATACGTGGAAGGTGAGCGCAACTTTAAAAATATTGACATTGAAAATTACAACCCCGGCAGCCTCGAACAGGAAAAGAAATACAGTATTTTCCTCCATTCCGAAGAGCCCCGGCGTTCAAAATATAACAACCTGAGCCAGAATGCCAAGGTTGATTTCATTAAACTCTCAACAGATAAAAAGGTCAATCCGTACGGAAGCGATGTTCTGCCGCTTTCGGCTTACCTGCGTGTATCGAACCTGCTGGATGACATCGTTTTCTCGAGCCTGCACCTGCGGGGGCAAAAATACCTGAACAATGGGGGCAACCTGATCTACAACGCCAGCTTTTACTTTTCATCACAGGAGAATTTTTATGATAACAAATACGGACGCAACATTCCCTGGTATATCGGCTATTTTGACGAACATAAAAATCTGCAGATCGGATATGTGAATGGAGGCGCTATCGGTGTTCAAAGCAGTGGCAAGGGGATCAAAGGGGAAATCGAATTTATTCCTCACAACTGGGCAGGAGGTTACTATATCCGTACACCCTATTTTTTTTCAGATACCCGGCTCGAAGCCTATGGATTTCATCACCGGTTGGAACTGGACAATTTCTCCAATCTCACTCAGTACTCGCATAGCCATCACAGACTGGCTAAAATCATTACCGATGTGATCTCCGTTAATCCCAAAATAAGGCTGGCCCGGAAACACAACATCAGCTTCATGGGAGCATTCAGTAACCGTTACAACTATTACGATACTTCAACATATTCGAAACAAGGATACCTGCTGGGAGCCAGCTATACCAGCCACTTTTTCGAGGGCATATGGAAGCTGAACATCAGGGGAACCTATACTTCGAAAAACTTCGGGACGTATGGTTTTGAAAGATGGTATGTCAATCACCGGTCGTTGATCACCCTTTCAAAGGATTTTGAGCTTGCAGTGATTAACAATTACAACGAATACCGCTACGACCCCGAATATTACAGTTACATTCCCGGTTACGACAGGAACTACTTCTTCTACAATTCGGTTAACCTCTTTTCCGAAAAATATCTGAAAACCTTCAAGCCGGGATTATTTTACGATCTCCGGTACTACTGGAATTATAATTTCCATATCCGCGGTCTGAACCTTGCCTACAGTAAATACGATATTACCGATTATTTACAGGTTTCATTTGTTTCTACATTTGGTTTTAGCCGCATTGTGAACGATCCTTCCGATGGAAACCATTTCGTTTACAAGCTGAACACTATGATCCGTTACCACAACCTGAGCTTTACCGGATTTTACAATTACGGGCCGCTCACCCCGGAAATGGTTCAGATGAAACGGCAGTACAACATTGTACCTCAAAACCTGCGGGCTTCGATCATTCACCAATACTTGTTCAGAGGGCGGCACCTCGTTTTGCAAACGATGATGAGCTACATGTATACCAATGTGTACAACCACCATTCGGTGAACATAAGCCCTGAGTTGTTCTATTTCACCAATTCGGGCTGGCGGTTCAGTGTGAACCCGACCTACACTTTCTATAGCTCCAAAATAAAGGTAAACTACAACGAAATTCCATCCTACCTATCACCCGAAGATGCCGATTACAGGAGGTATTCAAATGATAATTTCGTTATCAGTGTCGGGATCAAAAAGGATTTTGGCATACCCATACCGGGCACCCATAACAAATATGCGAATGCTTCATTTACGGCATTTTACGATATGAACGGGAACAAGATCAAGGATGAGGATGAGCCGGGAATTGAGAATGTAGTGTTGCAGGCAGGTAACTGGAGTGTGATCACGGGAGAAGAAGGAAAAGCCAATATCCGGAATGCGGAACCGGGAAGTTATACGTTTTCAGCCTTATCGCTGGTCGATCTGAAAGGTTGGTTCCCCCTCATACCCGATTCGCTGAATATCTTCAAGGACGAAGAGGTGGTTGTGCCATTTGTAAAGGGAGTTAAGGTTTATGGGGCCGTATTTATCGACCAGGATGAAATAGCCGCTCAAAGTGACCGCAAACTTGATATGTCGGGGATCAAGATCACAGCGGCTGACGGCTACACATTCAATACCCTGACAGGGGCCGACGGTTCCTTCGAATTTTACCTGCCTTTCGGCGAGTACACCATCACACTGGATGAAAATATCCTGAACGGAAGGTATTACATCGTAAAAAACAACTACAAACTCGACCTGAGCGGAGCCGTCGATAACATGTACATCACGTTCCACATCATCGAAAAAAAGAGGGCAGTAAGGATCAAGAATTTCAACCGGCCTGAGGAAGGGGAAGGTAAGGAAGAATAATATTTTACCCTTTTTTTCTGCTCCCTTGAAAGGTTTAATTTCTTCATAAAAAAAGTATTTATGTGATTTTTTAATAAGGACAAGGGTGGGTAATCAATTCTAACTCGTTTCCCAGGGGCACCACTCGCTCTTTCGGATTTGAAATCCTGTCGCTCTTTCGGATTTGAAATCCGAAAGTTGATATACTCGGATTTAAAATCCATCCAATTGATTCATTCGGGATTGCAAATCCCGAA
>JAFGBL010000252.1 GCA_016933115.1 Bacteroidales bacterium
AATGCAGCAAACCGTGAGGTTGCTGACCAACTAAAAGCATTGCAGGAACAACTTGGCGGGGTGTTCAATATGGAAAGCTATAAAGAGGTTGGCGCTGCTTTCTGGGAGAAAGTAAAGGCCATTTATTCATACGATCTCGATCAATTGTTATTTGATGATGCCGGGAACTTTACCATCGAAAAGATCAATGAACTTATTAAAAAAATGGTCATCACAGATCAGGAGGTTATTAATGTGGTAGATCATTATGAGGATCTTTTAGGGAAACTGAATGAAGCAGAGACACAGAAGCAGGAACTCCTTACCGCTACCATGGCCGATAATATCGCAGACGGTATTATTGACGGATTCAGCCAGGGTTTTGATTCTGTTGCTGATTTTGCCGAAGGTTTTGAGGAGCTGATGAAAAATGCCATCCTTAACGCCTTGAAAATTCAAACATTGGAGGAACCGCTGAAGGAGTGGTACCGGCAGTTTGCGGCAGCCTCTGAGACTGGTAATGTTCTTACGGAGGCGGAGATCGCAAGCTTGGAAGATTCATACAATCAAATCGTTGAAAATGCCAGGGTGCAATTCGATGAAATGCAAAGAATTGCGAATCTTGACTTTTCAGCTGAGGTGGCCGGACGTGAAGGCCTGCAGGGAGCTATCAAAGGAATCACTGAAGAAACGGCCGGATTGATAGCAGGCCAGTTCACAGCCATGCGTGAAATCGGCCAGAAGAGCTATTTAACCGGACTTGAGCAGCTGGATGCCATTAACCAGTCAGTTACCCATCTGGCCCATATTGAAGAAAACACCCGTTACAATAGACATTTAGAAGAAATTAGGGATGATATCAAAAACATGAATACTTACTTAAAAAATGCATTATAATGGAAAAACAACCAGAAAAAAATTCCGGTAAGGTCCCGGAGAAAAAAGATTCAATTACCAAAGATGAGGCAAATGTAATGCTTAAATCCATGCGGGAAGTTGGTCGCATGAATGAGGTCATCTATAATCATTACATGTGGGCGATCGACTTCATTGAAGATCATGGGTTAAAAATTGAATTTGGGAAATTCCTATTAATGAGAAAGCGAATTAACTGATTAATTTACTGGACAATACATCAAAAAATGTTTCTATGAAACACAATGTAAGTTATAAGACACAGGCTGTAATTCACTTGATTGTCAGTCGCTTAAAACCTTCAAGATTTGATTTTCTTGAAATTACTTGTGTGTTCAGCCATTTTGTCAGCAAAAATCAACCGTAAATCTCATAAAATCAAATCATGAACAGTCCAAATTTAATATTTTATCGGTATGAATTCAGCCCTGGAAATGAAGAAATCAGGTGTTATGCAAGTGCCAGATATTACCGATGGCTGGATTATTCTAAATACCACAGTTCACTTGCTGGTATTGAGGATGAAGCAAACGATGTTTTAAATGAGGTCTTACTTGCGTTATTTTCGAAGGATACAAAGTACACCGAAAAGTTATACAAAACGAAAAAGGGGCAATATCGGGAACTTGATTTTTTCGTCCTTCGAATGATTAAACTGAATTGCCATAGCGTAACATCCCCTTACAGGAACAAATATAAAAATTCAGTTAAGATCAATCATGATATAGATTTTTCGCGAATAAACATAGCGGATGAGGAGGATGATCAAATTGATAAAGCTGGTGAAATTTTAAGGCAGTACCGACTGGTAAAATTTGTTGCAGACGGTTTAGATCTTAATGAATTTGAAAGGCGGATTTTTGAATTCCGATTTATTGATGGAATGTCATTTTCAAAATGGCCCGGCCAGAAAGGCAGGCAACAGCTTTATGAGACCTTTAAAATGGTTCTGGATTGCATCCATGAAATTCTTTATTCACATGGCTTAACTAAAGTTAGGCCGAAACCCTCCGGTTACAGCTACAGCAAAAATCGAAAAGATGAACTGATTGAACGGTTTGAAAAAACAAGAAAAATTCATGTTAACTAACATTAAAAAAAATCAACATGAAAAGCACTTTGAAAGATATTCCACTTTCCCCGGATCCTGTTTTTGTTCATCTGGACAAAGGGGAATTTAATCGGCAACTGAACCTCATCGAAAAGGTTCTTATTCCAATCTTGAACCAGATCAGAATTGAATTTCTGAAGCTTAATATCGGCCCGTTTACGAAACAATATTTTGATGACATCCTTTTTAACGATTGCATGCTGATAAGAAGCCAGGTAAAACCAAATAAGTTGATAGGCCTTTTAATTGCCTGCAAAGAATTACAGCATCCGGGAAGGTTTGAACTTGAAATTTTAAAAGACTTTCCCAGCATCGATGAGACCGGTGAAATTGTACTGACCGATGAATCTATTGAAGCTCTCCGGGAATTCAATTCGATATATGCAATCACCCCGCGCGGGGTTGAGCTATTCCGGGCCCACAAAGCAGCAGCCGAGGCCCTGAATGAATTTTACCAGCTGGCTGAGGGAAACATTGATCCCACACCCGAAAGCCTTACAGAGCTGTTTTTATTCGATCTGAAGGGAAAAATCATCCCTGCACCGCGGGAATATGACCTGTTTGGGTACGTTACCAGCCAGGAACCACAAGAGTAATTTTGAAATTTATCACTAAATTTTTATATAATGGAAAAATCGATTTTTTGGAAAGACGAGTATTCGCTCAATGAACTGACCGGCAAACTGGAAAAGGTCAAAATGATCCTCCAGGCAATTGTGAGTAAATTCTCCGACATGGGAATTCAAATCACCGATATTCAACAATTAGCCGGATTGGTTGACAATCGAAGACACCTGATTGATGGAATGCTGGAAAATTTTGTTTTCAATCAGTTATTTCCGAAGGCACCCGCCGGTATTAAGCGGGACATATACCGTAACATGGTTGAACTTCCAGATCTTTCAGCTATTAAAGAATCATTTGAGCCCCTGGAGGGTTATTTTGGCGGGTTGAATATCCCTGATATTGTCAACTGGAATGCTTATTCCATACGTGACGGCAAAGTGGAAATCATCGAGGCCGAAAAGGAAAATCTTCAATCAAGATTTTATGAGGTGGCAGAAACGAAAGCAGAACAGGACCGGCTGGAAGCGGTCCGGGAACTATGCAACTCATTAAACAAGCTGGTTACCTTTGCAGCTGATCATCCAGCCAATTACATTGTGAAAGGAGTGGTTGAGTTTGATGAGAATACCGGTAAATTCGTACCTGGCCGTCATTTTGTAAAAAATGGAGGGGTGACCTTTAACTGGATAATTGGATCCAACAAAAAGGCAGAAAGCCTGAAGACATCACCAGTTGCAAATGAACCGGCAAAAATTGCCGCGGATGCTTCAGATGCTGACCGGGGAACTGAATTTGCAAAGAGTAGAAACTTATAATCAATATGAAGCGTTTCGATTGCCCCAAATGAGTAAAAACCTTACAATAAAACAGAACCGGTTTATTCATGCCTACATGGAAACCGGGAACGCTTCAGAGGCGTACAGACAGGCTTATTCGTGCTCTAAAATGAAGGATGCTACAATCAACAGGAAAGCAGTCGAACTGTTGAGATACGGCAAGATTACGGCACGAGTGAACGAATTACAAAGGGAACTGAAAAAATCAAGCGATATAAAGAAAGAAACCATTTTGGAAGAGCTTGCCTGTATTGCCTTTTCCGATATCAGGGACTATGTGAAATTTGACGGGAAAAACATTTCTTTTAAAAGTTTTGAGGAGCTGACCGACAGGCAAGCCCGGGCAATTGAAAGCATAAAAAAAACCCGGCAAGGAATTGAATTGAAGCTACACGGTAAATCATGGACCATTGAGCGAATTTCAAAAATGCTCGGGTTTGACAAGCCAGAGGATATTAATTTACAACTGGAAGGTCTGCCGGATCCTGTGCTGGATGCAATTATTGAAAAGCTGATGAACAAATAAAGCTGACAACATGAACACGGAAAATTTGAACCGCAAAGCAAAGATCGAACTCATTCGAAAAATCCAGTCAGGAGAGGTAAAAGTGGTAAATGGTGAAATATTTGGCCAGATCTTAATTTCAAAAGATGGAGTTTACTATTTCAATGACAAACCGGTTAAGCCGGAGGATCTTCATAAAATAGAGCAAGGAGAAGAAACTATCATTGTTCTACCGGCAAAGAATGAATCAGAATAAATCGGAGTGCGTGCCGGTTAAATTTGCTCAAGAATCTGTTTTATTCGTGCCGGAGGAATTATGTTCTGCAAATCGAGCATCCGGCTTGCAGTTTCAAGCTCAGATCTCCGGTAATAGAATTTAGCACGTTGCGAATTGCCGGTTGGATAACCAACGATCCAGCGCTTATGCCTCCATTTCTGAACCCGGCTTTTACCATACATTTTATAAGCTTGCTGTTCGGTAACGTGTTCATCGATCAGGCCCAATTCCCGGGCCAGATTAATAATTCCAACTTGGTAACCAATGGCGAAAATTTTCTCAATGGTCCTATCATCCATGGATAAATCTCATCATAATTTGGTCACGGTTAAACGAGTCCCACAGTTCGGGCACGTGAATTCGTTTTTTCGGGATGATTCAAATAGATCCACAATTTCAACCTCCAGGGCACTTGCAATTTTTTGAAGCGTTTCAGTAGTGGTATTAGAACCGTTTATTATCCGACTTAATGCAGGCGCTTGTATGCCCATCCGCTTTGCAACATCTGCAATATTTAGCCCTTTCCCTTTTGCAATTTCCTTTACTCGTAACATAGATGTTATTGTTTTTATTTATACAAATGTACTGAAATTTCGTGTTTGTATGCAATAAAATCATAAATTCATAGGTTAATTATTTCAATAAAAAATTTGCAACTTAATAACATTTATATTATTTTTGAGGCACTAAAATAACACAGTAAGTTAAATTTAATAAAATTATCAAATCATGTTAACACAAGAAGAAGTTAAAAAATTCTCAGAGGTTTCCGGCCCCGAAGGGTTAACAAACATCCTGAACAAAAGCAATTCCGACCTTATCCGTATGCTTTACGCCGAAATGCACATAAAAAACACGGCCCTTTCCTATCTGGTTGATAAAGGCCTTATGAACGATTTTAGCAAGTACAAATAACCTTTTAATTTACAGCCATGTTGAATACCACAAAAAAGAAAGCCAGGCGGATCATTGTTGAAAAGATAGATTTTCGGATTGATCCGCGGGCGAAAAAGTACTTTCCGGATATCAGTTGAAAGGGAATTGCCTCTTGAGGTTTCTCCTGATGAGTTTCATCACCTGGAGAAAATAGCCCGGTCGTACCGGAAGGACAAAAAGGAACGGAAAATAAAAAAGGATTAACCATGACAGCAATTAACAATTCTTTACTTTCGAGAGGTGAGCAGCTGGCCGTTGCCCGGCTGGTTGCCAAAGAGATGACCGGAAAGGAACTGAGCGCCAAAGAGCGCCGGTTTATTTCAGACATGCGTTCCCGGGGAATGGGCCGGTTGAGGTTCAGGAACCGGAATGCAAAGCAAAAGAGTTTTCAAACAAAATAAATATTAAATCTTTTCACCAATGAAAACGCCGCCATACTTTTAAGCTCCGGGAACATGATCCCCAGGGGACCGGCCTCCCGGAATACGTTCTTTTTATAAATATTTTCAAGTGACTTAAATAACGTCAACTTGCTTATATCTTTGGAAAGCTTCTCTGCTAATCAGGGAGGCTTTTTTGATGGAGTTATATTTTAAGATGATAATGTATAATCGACAAATGAGTAATGTTCGAGCTACATTTGAAGCCTCTCAGGGATGAGAGGCTTTTTTTGTGCCTGCAATATTTAATCAATTTGCAGTTGAAATGATCAAATCATTATCACCGGCCTTTTTAATATCGCTGGGTTCGCCCAAAGATTCAATATAATCCCATTCATCATTGAGAAGTTCTTTGTTTTTATCAAGATATTCCTTCCCTTTTTTTTCAATTAGCTTTTTTTCATACTCTTTTCTGTCCATACTTCTAACCTGATTAATTCATAAACACAAATATTACAATATTTTGAGAAATTATTACACATGTTTTTATTTTTCAGTGACACAACTGTTGATTGGATATACAACCATTTTTTAATGTAGTAAAATCTGAGTTTTCGGAGGTTATAAAAAAAGGAGGAAAAGGTTACGCTTCTTACTCTATAAAAAAATAAAATTTGTAAATTGCCTGGAACCAAAAAAATCAAATCAATATGAAAAATGTAACCTTTAAAGATGTTGACAATGTAATTGAACGCTTTTATGAATTCTTACCCTTTGGTAGCACTTTCTCGGATGCTACATCCGAATTACTCAAAGATAATTATCATGGGCGAATAGAAATAAAAAGCATGTTGCTAGCCGAAAAAGTTCTTGAAAATTGGGGTGATCATGGTAAAGTCATACTATCTCCATCTGGAAAAGAAGTTTGGGAAA
>JAFGBL010000253.1 GCA_016933115.1 Bacteroidales bacterium
GAGGCTCCGCACCTCAGTGTGGCCAGCGCTTTTTTATTATATTTCGGAAAGTTCAGGGCACCCTGAGGAGTCCGATGTACCCACTTCATTGAAGGCAGGCCGATTAATCAATTCTCCAAATCATATAAAAAATCATTTAAAAAAATAAAATATTATATAAAATAAATTTTTATATTTGAATGAAATTTATTTAATCTTTTTTAAAAGCCTTAAAAACACAGCACTATGAAAACATTTACACCTTTCACCAAAATTTTTTGCATAATGATATTGGGATTTGCAATGAGCCTTCATGTCATGTCGCAAACAAATGTATTTCTTCCTTCTTCGGGGAAAGTTAATCCCAGGACCAATTTGCAGGCCGAACTTCCGTATCACCCTTCGCAGGTTAACGGATATGATCAGCCATTTTACAAATCAACCCAGGGTTCATTTCCCCGTGAGACGCACCATTATTACTGGGATGTCACCACCATCTGGATGGCGGATTTCAACAGGTATTGTACGTATGATAATTATGGAAATCTCCTGACCACGTTACAAACCGATGCCAATACCGGTGATACCCTGGAATTGACCACTTATACCTATGATTCCGAACAAAGAATTACAAAAATAATATATCAAATTTGGAATAACGGGAACTGGGAAAATTCGGATCAATATTATTATGAATATGACGCTCAGGGTAATGAAACGATTTACCTCTATTATACCTGGCAGGGAAACTGGATTGCATCTGGGGGATTTAAGCATATTTACACCTATGAAAACAACAAAATTATCGAAGACCTTCGCCAGCAATGGGATCAAATACAAACAACCTGGGTAAACATGAACAAATTAATCTATACATACGATATTAACGGATACCTGACAGAATGCGTTTACCAGTACTGGGATAATAACATGGGAATATGGAACAGCCTCAACAAGGATAATTACATAGTAGGTGCATCCGGCATCGTGAATGAAATGATCCATCAGACATATGACGTGGTGAACAGTACATGGGTCAACAACTATAAACACACAAATATCTTATGGCATCAATGGAATGGAGAATATTATGCTTCTGACCTGCAAAATAAGACGATTTTGATTTGGAACAACGGCATCTGGGAAAACTATGAACGGATAGAGTGCACCTGGGATGCAAATGGCAGTTGTGCAGAAACCCATCAGCAATATTTTAACGGGAACTGGACAAATAGTGAAAGGCAAACATATACCTTTGATGACCATGGTAACTTCATATTATGGACTGTTGAATTTTGGATGATCAATAATTGGGTTATTGATATGGGAGGTCAGTACCTGCTGACTTACAACGGAAATGATGTGATCCAAATGATCTCACAGGGATGGGATCATATCAATGAAGAATGGGTAAACGGGTCGAAGGAAGAATACAGTGATTTTTTCCACACTCAGGGAATCGGGGATAATCCGTTTGCTCAAAACAGTATTCATATCTACCCAAATCCCACATCAGGAATTATATACCTGGAACTTGATACACCTGAAGCAGGTAGCCAGACCATCGAGATCGTGAACACCAATGGCCAGGTGGTTTACACCGACCAGTTCCAGACTTCCGCAGAGGAGGTGATTCAAATCGATCTGACGAGCTGTGCAAAAGGGTTTTATTTTGTTAAACTGCAGCTTGAGCGTGAGACCAGGGTCGGCAAACTGATATTACAATAACAAGTTAGTTTCAATGATTTTCAACATAAGGCATGAGCATTGCTCGTGCCTTTTAAAAACTTATTTAACAAGCAATCTCTCAGGTAGTTCAGTGTTGCAGATATATTTTTGTCATTTTTGATATTTCCTCCAAGTTTAAATAAATTCTGACACACACTTCGAGGCTCCCTGTGGTCGCACCCTGAATATCCTAACCTCGGCCTGGTTCCTGTTTGACCCGCTGGTACAGTCATTATTAAGCGAAAAATCATCAGATTCAATCTGACCATTCTAAAAATTCCTGGACTGATGTTTTATTTTGACTTTAAAATGCTTCACTGTTTTATTATTCCGCGAAGTATATTTATTGTGGCGAAATACCGGATTCAATCCGGCCCGACTTTAGCTCAAATATTAAAAACCCCAAATGTTTTGCGGAAATGATACCCGTAAATGGAGTAGGTAATCGCCAGGGGGAAAATGGAAGGTTTTTTGAACAGGCTCCAAAAAAATAACCGCCAGTAATATTTGCGGCTTCTGTCAATAGCTCCCAGTACAAAAATTGATTTCAACAATGCCATGAAGTCGCGAAACGACACCTTTGTTTTATTTGCAGTTACAGGATCGAATTCCTTCAAAAAATGCATCACCCTTTTATAATAGGGTTTACAGGCATATATGCCATTGATGATATTCCGGTAACCATTTAGTAATTCATCGCGGTCCATTTTGGGTAGGAAATTCATGCTATAATCGGTATTGTTGCCGCTCATCTCATGGATGATCCGGTCTTCTTTCACCAGGCGCTGGTACAATTTTGTTTTTTTGGGAGCATTCAGCAAACCGACCATGGCAGTGATGATGCCGCTGTTTTGTATGAAATCGATCTGGCGTTGAAAAATCGAAGAGGTATCATTGTCGAAACCTACTATGAACCCGGCAGTAACCTCTATTCCCGATTGCTGAATAGTATTGACACTGCGTATCAGATCGCGGTTCTTATTCTGGGTCTTGTTGCATTCCGACAGGCATGACTCTTCAGGGGTTTCAATACCGACGAACACATTACCAAATCCGGCCTGCGCCATGAGTTTCATTAGCTCAGGGTCATCTGCCAGGTTGATGGATGCCTCTGTAGTGAACGAAAAGGGACTTTTTCTGGCTTTCATCCATTCAATCATGGCCGGAAGCAAATCGTATTTGAGGCGTTTTTTATTGCCGATAAAATTATCATCCACAAACAGGATATTTCCCCGCCAACCCGTGTTGTAAATGGCCTGGAGTTCCATTAAAATACGGTGCGTCGGTTTGGTCCTCACTTTGTGACCGAACAATGCAGTGACATCGCAAAAATCGCAATTGAAAGGGCATCCCCTCGAAAATTGGATGTTAATGGATGCATATTTTTTAATTCTCAGCAAGGA
The DNA here is from genome assembly GCA_016933115.1 of Bacteroidales bacterium. Classification (GTDB taxonomy): domain Bacteria; phylum Bacteroidota; class Bacteroidia; order Bacteroidales; family JAADJA01; genus JAADJA01. Next base: position 3,111 of record JAFGBL010000253.1, read on the forward strand.
ATAGTCGGGAAGCGGAGTCTCGTCCAGGTCGGGAAAGTTTGCATTCTGATAGATTTTTTTTGGGATTCCGGCATTCACATCGTGAATGAACTGGTCGAGGGTCAGTTCGGCTTCATTTAAAATCAGGTGGTCGATTTCATTGAAATCCTCGAAATAGGAGGTGAACAGTGGCCCCCCTGCAACGGTAGGTTTATGCATGGCTTTGCATCGCACTATCAATTCCAGTACCGATTGTTTCTGGACAGACATGGCACTGATGTATACATAATCGGCCCACTTCAGATGTTTTTCCTTGAGTTTGCTCACATTCATGTCCACCAGCTTTTTATTCCAGTTTCCAGGCAGCATGCTGGAAACAGTAATCAATCCAAGCGGCGGATTGGCTGCTTTCCTGTTGACGAATTTCAGGGCATGTTTAAAGCTCCAGAACGTATCGGGATATTCGGGATATACGAGGAGTATGTTCATAATTATCTGCAATATTATACAGATAATATATGCGGTTCCGAAATTTGTGATAAAGTGAAGGTTTAAGGGACAAATGGATGGTTTGAGGGACAAATGTCATTCAGCCCTTGACGAATGATATCTTCATTCAACGGCTCTTAATGGCTTCCTTTACCTGCATGATGTACTGCCTTGAAATATGTACCTTTTCTTCCATATTTTTGAGTTGAAGCGATACACCCTGCGAACTACTGACAAGTTTAACAATGTAATCCCGGTTGACCAATGTGGTACGGTGGCACCGGATGATGTTAGAATGGGATTTTAAAAGGTTCTCAGCATAAACAAGTGTCGATCGGATCAATTTCTTTTTAATATTCCCGTTGTCATTCACATATATCTCAATGTAGTTGTTGGCCGATTTAATTATCACCAGGTTGGATAGAGAGACATTAAAATTTTCGGATTTGTTTTCGGTGATAAATTCTATTTCTTTTTCAGGCACTGCCAAATCGTAGGGTGCCGCCGTTGTTTTTACCAATTCCCTGATCTTCTGAAAACCGATTTTGTAGATTTTAAATTGGTGTAGCACAATGATAGAAACCACTGGGATCAGTCCAAGTAGGATTATTCGAAATGACAAGTGAAAGGTAATGCTGATCAAACCGACATAGCGGGCATAAAAATTAAAAGCGATGGCCAGGAATGCCCAGCTAACAAAATTCAACAAAATATCTTTATAAAGCCGCCAGTTTCCTTTGAGAAATACCTTCGGGAAAATCGATGGCAGCACAATATTGTTCAAACACAGGATAAGAAAAGTTATTCCACCAAAACCCGCTATGATCAATAGCTGATCGTTAAATTCAAAATCACGCAGTTCAAACGGTTGAAAAAACAGAATAAACAGGAAAAGGAATAAACTGATACCGAAAATGACCTTTAGGTTATAAACCAGCTCATCAAAAAAAGGATAGGGGTTTTTCAGGCTGTTGAGCATTTCTGTTTTCAAAATATCATACAAAGTTAATAATACTGATCCGAAAAGAAAATGGTAAATAAAAAGTTTGGATCAAATTATTTCGGTTGCCCTCTGATTAAAGCTTCGCTGATTCAGGATCATCAAACCCAAGCTGTTTGCATGAAGAAACTGGATCTTGCAACCGTTTTCCTGCACAAGATCTCAGATTATTTAACGGGAATAAAAAATTTGGGAATAAAAATGTAATTTAGCTTGCTAATCGGACAGATTGTGAGATTTTTTCAACATACCTTCCTCTTCCTATTGATGTTGGCTTTGGCAGTCCTGCTTTCAGGCTGGGGCTATACAGGCCATTTTAAAATCAACAGCAATGCGGCATTATCCTACAGTGCTGATATGGTCCAGTTTTATCAATGGACCGTTATGCTTGCTGAGCAAGCATCAGATGCAGATATCCGAAAAGAATGGGACCCTACCGAAGGGCCCAAACATTATATTGATATTGATAACTACCCTGAGTTTTTGGCAACCGGTGCTATTCCGCAAGCAATGGATTCGGTCATTGCCCTGCACGGTTATAACTTTGTATACGATCAGGGAATATTGCCCTGGGCTACCAAAACAACCTTTGATTCATTGCAAAGCAGCTTTGAAAGGCGTGATTGGGAAAAGGCTGTTTTATTTGCCGCCGACCTGGGTCATTATGTGGCTGACGGACATATGCCCCTGCACATCACCAGGAATTATAACGGGCAATATAGCGGGAACAACGGAATCCATTCTCGTTATGAATCTGAAATGGTTAATATGTTTATCAGTCAAATCAATTATGATGGCTACCAGATTGATTCTATTGCTGATGTCAGCCAGTATATTTTCAATTATTTATATTCAAATTACACATACATCGATTCTTTGTTGGAGGCTGACGATTATGCTCAAAACATTGCCGGGAATACCTATTCTACGCAATATTATACAACGCTCTGGGATCGAACCGAAAATATGACCGTTACCCTTTTTAAGAGGGCTTCCCACGCCCTTGCAGAACTGATGTTAACTGCATGGCTAAATTCCGGCGGTCCAATGATTGCGGCTGTGTATTCTCCATCAATATACAACACCGGATTGCATATACAAAACAGTCCCAATCCCTTTATTCAGAAGACAAAAATTAGTTTTTCCCTTCCCGGATCTTCACAGGTGGTGCTGGAGATCAGAGACCATTCAGGTCAATTGGTAATTACCTTGCTTGACGAAATTAAACCTGCCGGCTCTTACCAATTGGATTGGAATGCCCGGGGAGAATCAGATGGTGTTTACTATGCAGTTATATATTCACAACATAATATCCGGGTTTGCAAAATGATCCTTACGCAATGATTTAGCTGAATGGAATATGTGAGATAGATCATTACTTCCCAACTTCCTGTGATGGTCCGGACTTATAACCCAAGCCTTTCACTCAAATTACATTAAAAGTATCAGCGGTTCGTATCCTTCCATAATAGTCTGCATCTAATAAACCGTAATGGGTTAAATAGCTGAAAAGGGTAAAGGTCATCTATTTGTTAAAAAATTTAAAATCTCATTAATAATTAACACAACATTAACAAAATAAACCCGAAATGCCCCATTTTAGTATGACTGAAATGAAACAGGATTTGTTATATCAATACAATCTAATAAACTTATCAATCAATCGAAACCTTACTAAAATGAAAACACTGAAAAAAGTTCTTCTGATTATCCTTGGAATACTCGTGATCGTTGTTGCCGGTTTTTATATTTACGTGCAACTCTCCTGGGATAAAGAATTCGATTCACCCTATCCCGACATAACAGCTACTTACGATTCGGTGATGATCGCCCGAGGAAAATACCTGGCCTATGGACCGGCTCATTGTGCAGAATGCCATATCCCCATGGACAAACTCGATGAATTAAGGCAGGGAAAGGACATCCCTTTAAGCGGTGGGTGGGAATTGCCTATTCCTCCCGGAATCTTCAGGGCACCCAACCTGACTCCCGACCCGGAAACGGGCATCGGTAATCTCACCGATGGGCAAATTGCCCGGGCTTTGCGTTATTCGGTAAATCACCGTAACCGGTTAATTGTACCTTTTATGCCTTTCCAGGATATAAGCGATCAAGACCTGTCAGCCATCATTTCGTTTTTACGATCGCAGGAACCAGTTAAAAATGAAGTGAAACCCACCGAATTCTCTTTTCTGGGCAAAGCAATGATCGCGTTTGGCCTTCTTAAACCAAAAGGACCTTCTAAGATACCGCCTAAATCGGTGGCCATTGATACAACTGTTTCTTATGGTGAATATCTGGCCAATAGTGTGGGAAACTGTTTGTTTTGCCATACCAAAGTATCGGAACAAACGGGAGCTTTGCTCGGACCGCACTTTGCAGGAGGAGGCAAATTTCCGGCAGACCATTTCACAAAGGGTTATTCTTTCATTTCGCCAAACCTTACACCCGACAAGGAAACAGGTATACTGGCATTATGGGATGAAAAATTCTTTTTGGAGAGGTTTCATGGAGGACGGTTACATGAGGGATCTCCCATGCCCTGGGAACTGTTTTCGAGGATGACCGATACCGACCTGAAAGCGCTGTACCGCTATTTTATGTCGTTGGAGCCGGTAGGCAATAAAATCGAAAAGACCGTTTTCGAGCCGGGAGAAGAACTTCCGGATTAAAGAAAAAAAATAAATAACCTTTTGTTTACGTCGCCATACTACCTCGATCCTTTTACATCTTGCTAACGTGGCTCTGTATCCCAACTTCGCCGGTTGGATTTTGAATTTCAAAACCCACCTGACGTGGCCTTCCTTCAACGATGGCATATTTTATAATTGCATTCACATTGAAAACCTCATTAAATACAAACCAAGACATAGCCGGCACTTTTAGTCGTAAATTCAATTTCGCACAAGCCAGCTTCGATTTACCTGGTTGTGGATTTCAAACCCAAAAACCTGTTTCATCCTGCTAGGTCACAACATTCCCTTTATGTACCGTTCAGGTATTTATCTTTACTCCAGGTTTTAACAGCCAGCCGGATCACCATTTTCATGATGAAAACCAGGTCCGGACTTTGTTTAGTTGTGTGATAGTTTTTCCGATTATCCACGAATAACAATCCCTTTCCCAGGTTATCCCGACAGCATACCTTATCTCCACACATGTTTCGGAGTTGAATTCTTTTAAACACTTCGCTAAAATTTCCGTTTATTTGTAAAATGCAATTAATTTGACAATCAGAAAATGGCCGGAAGCGGAAGCAAGATAGATCGAAATTATTTTAACCGGGCTCAGGTTACCGGGAACAAGCCGTTGAAGTGGTTCCTCATCACACTGGGTACCATCTCGGTTGGATTGGGATTCCTGGGTATCTTTGTGCCGCTATTGCCCACCACCGCTTTCCTGTTACTGGCGGCCTGGTGTTACGCCCGCAGTTCCAGGCGTTTTTACAATTGGCTGCTCAATAACCGTATTTTTGGCAAATACATCACCTCTTATCTGGAAGGAAAGGGCGTGCCTGTGCAAACCAAGATATGGTCGGTGGGTCTATTATGGATCACCATTTTGTCTTCCATCATAATATTTGTTGAAAACATATACATCGAAGTACTGTTAATCCTCATTGCGATTGGTGTAAGCGTACACATCATAAAACTGCCCAACTACAAGGCAAGCCACAAAGACAAAATCGGTAAAACCATCATTAAATCCAGTCCATCCATTGAGCGAAGTCGAAATTAAACATACTCGCTTCGGGGCTCTTTACATTTGAAAGTACGTGCATACTTAACTCCTCGTGAACCTTTCCCTTGCGAAGTCCGGCGACCTGTCAGGTTGCGAGCGCAAAGGCCGGCATCAACCTGAAAGGCCAACCCAATCCAATAAATTCATTTGGTTTGAAGTTATTAAGTTAATATATTTGCCCTGTGATTACAATCGACCGGAGCCGCAAAAAAATTAAAAGAATACAATCCCGAAAAGAAAGGAATATCTAAACATGAAAAAATTATTGATTATTTTTACGATCGGCTTACTGTCATGGATTGCCGGTATCCCAACGCTCGCTCAAACCGATTCCTTGCTACATATTTTAAAGGACGAATTGTGGATTGAGTTCAAAGAACTACAATCAACAGAACATCCTCCCTATTTTATGGAATTCGTTGCTTCCGACAGCCATACCCTGGGAATATCCTCACTTTCGGGATATACCATGAGTGTGAACGAGGACAGGTCACGGTCATTTTCGCCAAACATACGCATCGGTTCTTATGAATTCGACAATTCACATACCTTCCAAAATGGAATGCCCGATTTTAACCGTGGAACTTCTTTACTCACAGAGTTGCCACTGGATAACCGTCAGGATGCCATCAGGTATGCCATTTGGGAAACCACCAACGACCTCTACCGGGAGACCCTTAACACCTACCTTAATAAACTGGATGAACATAAACCGGGTGAAATCTACAAAACTGCCGATTTCTCCAGGGAAGAACAAATTGTTTACGTTGAACCTCCCATTCCTGACGAACAACAGGAGGTGGACCTGGAACTCTGGAAGAACAAGATGAATAAATATTCGGCTGTTTTTAATGATGAGGACGAAATTTTCATGGCATCTGCCAATTTTATGTATTCAACCAACCGGTCATACCTGGTCAATACGGAAAAGACCGAGATTGTCCAGAATGAAAGCCTTTGTGTTGTCACGTTTTGGATACTGGCCCGTTCTACTGATGATGAATATGTACCATACATGCAAACCTACTTTGGTTTTTCTCCAGATCGAATTCCAACCGATTCGGTTATCATGGCCGACTGTATCGAGATCAGGGAAAAGGTGATCGCTTTGTCGCATGCTCCGCAAGCAGAGCCATACAGCGGTCCGGCCATTTTATCGGCAGAAACATCCGGTGTTTTCTTCCACGAAATCCTCGGCCACCGTATCGAAGGTCACCGCATGGAAGAATTCAACAACAGCAAAACTTTCAAGGAGAAAGTAGGAACATTGGTGCTCGACAAATCCATTAGTGTTTATTCCGATCCTACCATTAGTGAATTCGACGGTAAAGACCTTATTGGACATTACAAATACGACGATCAGGGGGTCGCTGCTCAGAAAGTTGTAAATATTGAAAACGGTATCCTGAAACATTTCCTGATGTCGCGCAAGCCCATAGAAGGATTTGAAAAATCGAACGGACACGGCCGGGGTAATTTATCCCTGACTCCCGTAGCCAGGCAATCGAATCTGATCATTGAGTCGGACAGTCCTATGGGTTTTGATAAGTTAAGGAAAAAACTGATCAAGGAATGTAAAAAACAAGACAGGGAATACGGTTATTTTTTTAAAACCGTCTCGGGTGGCCTTACAAATACCATGAATTACACCCCCGACTATTTCAACATTTTTCCACTGGAAGTTTACAGAATTTATGTGGATGGCCGTCCTGATGAGTTGGTAAAAGGGGTGAACCTGATCGGAACTCCGCTGATTACCTTTTCGGAAATTTTGGGTGCGGGAGAAAAAAGGAAAGTGTTTTCAGGAATTTGCGGAGCCGAATCGGGTTCAGTACCGGTTTCCACGGTAGCTCCCGCCTTGCTGGTGAGAAAAATAGAGACCCAAAACCAGTTCTCATTTAAACCCGAATGGCCGATCTTACCCGACCCTGAAAAAGATGCCTTAAACCAAAAGATGAATAACGATGAATAAAAGGACAAGATATTTTTTCATTTGCCTGCTTATGGTAGCATCCGTTCAGGCATTTATCGAAAAAGGTCTCCTTGCGCAATCATCGGCTGATTCGGTCATTTTCCGGGCTATGCACGATGAGATCGAACGCAGCATGCATGACCTTGAATACCGGGATTATGCAAAACCATGTTATATCGGTTTCGAACTGAACAACCACTTTGAGTATGTCATTCATGCTGAACTGGGAGCCATATTCCGGTCGGATACCCTAAGCAACCGGGGCTGGTCGTATCGGTTGATCGTTGGAACCTATGAAATCAATGATGAAAATTTCAGGGGGCAGAGCAATGACAACAACATGAGCATGGGAGACCTGGCCGATGTTTTCCCGGTTGAAAATAATTACTGGGGCCTCCGCCGTTCCATCTGGATGAAGACCAACGACATTTACCTGCGGGCAGGAGTTAATCACCGGGAAAAATTGAAATTGATCGAACAGGGCAAAATATCTAAGGAATCGCTTACCATCCATGATTTTACAAGATCAACCCCGGTTGAAATTAGCATCGACAGGAAAACCGATGATCCTTCCCTTGACGTTTTGAAAGAAAAAGTCAGACGGTTATCGGAGGCATATTACAGCAACCGGCCAAATATAGACTATTCCACCGCATCCCTTTCTTACAATAAAAATGACGTATATTACCAAAACAGCGAAGGAACAAGGTTTAAAATACCTCAAGACCTGCTCTCGCTAAATGTGACCCTTAAAAAAGAAACGGGAAATTATGACTTTAATGTCCGCACATTATCGGTGATTGCCGAATCATTTGATGAGCTGCCATCATTGGAACAGTTACAACAAGATGTAGAGAAGTTGGTTGAAGATTTTCGAAAAAAAGCAGATGCAATCATTCCTGAAAACGAATATACAGGGCCCGTATTGCTGGTCGGACGAATTGCTTCGGAGACCCTTTTGGATAACCTGTTCGATGCAGACCACAGTTTGTATGCCGAACGCAACGACCTGGTGGTAAATACCCAGGGAGATGTCTTTTTTGAAGAGATCCAAAATGAATGGCAATCCAAAATGGGTAAGAGGATACTTCCCGACAGTACTGATATTATGGCTTTACCTGCATTAAACGAATTCAATGGGGTGAAACTGATGGGAAACTACCCTATCGATTCCGATGGGATCATTCCCCCGGATAGCATCAAACTGGTCGAAGACGGCAAGCTTTTAGCCATGCTCTGCTCCCGGACACCTACTTCGGTCACTGATATTTCAAACGGTCATTATCAGTTTTATTTTACAAGCAACGGCCTGGCTCATTTCCATGGGCCCTCGGTTATCCGGATTCAGGCAAATAAAGCGTTTAGTTTGGAAGGGCTCAGGCAAAAACTGATCGACTATGCCAAAAAGGAAGGGTATGATTTTGCCTATATCATCCGGAGCATTCCCTCCGAAACAGCCAACATGCCATATAATTTCTATCGCATAAATGTGGAAACAGGTGAAGAACAATTAATGAAAAATGTAAGCCTTGAAAGGTTTATCGAAACATCAGAGATGCGAAAGATTGCCTTTAGCAGAGATATTATGGTTTTAAACACTTTAATGAATGGAAACCGGTTTGCCATCATAAATCCGAATGGTCTCCCTGTGAGTTATATCGGTCCAAATGCGATTTTCGTTGAGGAAATGAATATCAATGTGGTCAAGGATTTGGGGAAACTCCATACGGCAGGCGATTATATTACAAATCCGCTCAAGAGATAAAAAATAGTATGATGAATTCCAACAAAGACATTTAACATAATATTTCATCTTTCCTAACAACACCCAACTTCATTGAAAAGCATTCAAGTATCAGGGTAACTACTGGCTGACTGTTTAATACGTTACCTTGCTGGGATTTATTTATGCAGGATGATGGTTAATAGAGGAGAAAAAAACAATGAAGCTTGTTATATACGAATTTAAAAAGATTGGTGTCACTGATATTATGTGCCTAAATCGCAAAAATCCGGGTTATCTGCGTTCTACACAAACTAAAATGAAAAATATTGTTCTTTTACAGCAATTTTCAAAACCTGCCCTTCAACCAATGGAAGGTCTGCTTCCAATCCGTTTTTCAGGAGGGTCGTTTTTTCATCCCAGGTGTTATTGGTACGGGTGGAAAAAGAAGAAAAATTTTCATTTTTCAATATACTGGCAGGCCGCAAGAATAAACCGGTAATATTTTGTTTTTCATCATCTGTTAATGGCCGGGTACTTATAATCGCATTGGCAATGGTGGCAGCATGTTTGGGATAGCTCACACCCATAACATTTAACAGAACATCCCCAACATCAATCCAGTAAACCAGAACGTTTATTGGTTGATCGCCTGAATCATCATTTACAGAAACCATCCAGGAAGGAAAACCATTGATATCAAGTTCACTGTTTTCTTTGGGGAGGATATTGAATTTTTTTTCCAGTTGTTCGGCATAGGCCTTGCCAAGGGAATCGGGAGTAGCATTGGTGTTATCGACAATGAAAAAAAACTGGCCCTCTCCATCCGGTTGTGCGGCACCTACTGCAACAGGAACGTTGACGGTATTCCACTTATCAGGGAAGTTAATCGCCAGGTTCAGATCGGGATGTCTGAAGATATTTGAATCAAATATACCCTGTGCAGGATTGGGACCATAAACCATCCCATCCAGGTGGCCATACAGGACATTTTTATCTTCTGCAATGTACTGCTTTTGGCTCAATTCTAATCCTGGAATTTCTTTTTCTATATTTTCAACCCGTTTTGGTGTATACGGATGGCTGGCGAAATAACTTTTCTTTTCCGCTTCCCCGGTCAACAATTCCACATCACCCGATAGCCTTTCGAGAATGATGGCCAGCTTATTGGGATCGTATCCGGCTTCAGCAGCCAGTTTCACACCATATTTGTCGGCTTCGCTTTCCTGTTTGTGGCTGTAGTTGGATAAAAACAATTCGGTTCCAATACTTACTGGTGCATTGATGATTTTTCCCAAATTGCTGTTGAACATGCCTACTACTGCTCCGGGGATGTGCAATATTCCCGGGATGATACTCTTTTTTATCTGTTTCACCGAGTGTCGTTTGGTAACGTGAATCATCTCGTGGCCCATCACACAGGCCAGTTCCGCTTCGTCATTGATAAGGCAAAGCAGCCCCCGGGAAACATAAATGTATCCACCCGGCAAGGCAAAGGCATTGGGTTCGGCCATATCTACCACATGAAAATTAAATTCAACCGGTGAATCACCTAAAGCATTTACAAGCCTTTGACCTACCAAATTTACATAGGCTGTCAGGGCCGAATCGGGGTAAACACCGATCATTTGTTCTACTTCATTGGCAGCTTCGGCACCAATCTTCCTGTCATAAGTAAAATCCTGGGAAAAAGCAGGATTTATATATATAATTGCAAGGATGAAAATAATATAACTTTTCCTTATAAATTCCAAAATTCAATAATTGAATGAAAACAGAAAACAGTCAATCAGGCATAACCAGAAACAGCACTGAACACAATTGTTTTGATTTGTCTCCCCGGAAGGATTCGAACCTTCGACCCGCTGATTAAGAGTCAGCTGCTCTGCCAGCTGAGCTACGGAGAGTTATCGGGTGGCAAAATTACAAAAATCCGATTCAATATTGTTAGCTATCTTTGTTAAATAATTAAAACACCTCATTTTTGTCGGGAAAAGAGAAAAATAATAAATCTGCACTAAAGGTCAACAAAGGGATTGAGCAACCTTCAGCATTCCATCCCGAAGCCAAATCACGATTTAAAAAAACGTTGGTTTCGGATGTAGATCCAGAAACCTATTTTAATGGGATCAGGGCGGGAAACCGGGCCCTTTTGAGTAAAGCCATTACCCTGGTTGAAAGTTCTCTGGCCTTACACCAGAAAACAGCCCAGGAAATAATTGAAAGATGCCTGCCACATGCTGGTAATTCCATCCGGATTGGAATTACGGGTGTTCCGGGTGTCGGCAAAAGCACTTTTATTGAATCGTTGGGTACTTTTCTTACCGGGCAGGGGCATCGCCTGGCTGTACTGGCCATCGATCCCAGCAGTGAGAAAACCAAAGGGAGCATCCTGGGTGATAAAACGAGGATGGAACAACTGGCCAACGATAAAAATGCTTTTATCCGCCCTTCTCCTTCCGCCGGCTCTCTGGGTGGTGTAACGCGAAAAACCAAAGAGATCATCATTTTGTGTGAGGCTGCCGGATTTGATACCATCTTTGTCGAAACGGTTGGAGTAGGACAGTCGGAAACGGCTGTGCATTCCATGGTCGATTTTTTCCTGCTGCTCATGCTGGCCGGGGCCGGAGATGAATTGCAGGGTATCAAGCGGGGTATCATGGAAATGGCCGATGCTATTGTGATCAATAAAGCAGATGGTGACAACATCCAAAAAGCAAAAATGGCCGTAAGGGAATACAGCAATGCTTTGCACCTTTTTCCACCTTCTGCTTCGGGCTGGACTCCTGTTGTGAAAATGTGCTCATCTCGGATTAATAGCGGTATTGAAGAAATTTGGCAATCAATTGAAAAATTCAGGACCTTTACCCTTTCCAATGGCTATTTTCAAAAACACCGACAGGAGCAGGAGTTGCGACTTATGCTTGAAGCCATTCACAACTTGTTGAAAGACCATTTTTATAGTCATGCAATGGTTTCGGAACAATTAAAGATTTACCAGGGAAAAGTACTTCATGGGAAATTGAGTGCGTACCAGGCAGCATCGGAACTGCTCAAAATATATTTCAAGCACATTTCCTTATAAATTTTCGGTTTTGGTCTCTTTTATTTTAGGCGGAAACAGAATGGAGGCCAATACACTTACAACCAGTATGGCTAAAATGATATATAGCGAATGCGCTGTGGTAAAACCGATTTCCTTTAATGGTTCATGCACAAGCATTTTAACCCCGATGAATGAGAGTAAAACCGAAAGGCCGATCTTGAGGTAATGGAATTTGTCGAGTATATTGGCCAACAGGAAAAACAAAGCACGCAATCCCAATATGGCAAAAATATTTGAAAAAAATATGATGTAAGGATCTTTGGAAACCGCAAAAATGGCCGGGATCGAATCCACGGCAAAAATCACATCCGAAAACTCGATCACCAACAATACAATGAATAAAGGGGTAATATAATTTTTACCACCAATTTTTACAAAGAACCGGTGACCTACAAACTGGTCATGTACCTTAAAATATTTCGATGCAAACCTTACTACCGGATGTTTGGCCGGGTCAATCCTTTCTTTTTTGTTTCTTTCGAGAAATAAGCGGATTCCCGTAATGATGAGGATGAAACCGAAAATGTAGAGTATCCAGCTGAATTGCCTGACCAGGGCTGCTCCGGCAAAAATGAAGATAAAACGCATCACCACCGCGCCCAAAATCCCCCAGATCAAAACTCGTTTATAGTACTTTTCATCTACCCCGAAAGCTAAAAATATCAGGATGATCACAAAAATATTGTCTATAGAAAGTGATTTTTCAATCAGGTAACCAGTGAGGTATTCCAGTGCCAGGTTCTTTTCATAAACTTTCAGGGCATCTTCAAATCCCAGGTTGGTAATGCTGATCGGATGCCTGAATACATCAATCCGGTATTGGATCTCCTCCAGTGTATTTATTCCATGCACCAGGTAACCGAAATGAATTAAAAAAAAGTAAAAAGCCAGTGACAGTGTGACCCAAATCACCGACCAAACAGAAGCTTCGGTGAAACCAACCTTATGCTGGTTTTTACTCAATACTCCCAAATCGAGCAGCAGTACTGCAAAAATAAAAACCAGGAAAACCGAAAAAAACCCTATTTCGTTCATAATAAAATGAATGGTGCACAAAAATATACAATATGGTTCAATTCCAGATTCACTGTATTCAAATAAAAATAAACCGGCAGGATTATTAACTCTGAAAAATTATTTAAGTTTGACAGCGGTAAAAAAAATTTATATCGACAAAAACAAAGGTGTATGAATCAATATACTGAAATGAACCCGAACCATTTGGTTCAGTACCTCAACAAGCCCTCCTCTGAATTTACCAAAGAGGACATCATCCGCTATGTGGAAGATCATGACATAGCCATGGTCAATTTCAGGTATTGCGGTTGGGATGGCAGGTTGAAAACCCTCAATTTTGTAATTAACAGTAAAGCACATCTCGACAGCATATTATCTTACGGTGAACGGGTGGACGGATCAAGCCTGTTTTCTTTTATTGAAGCCGGGTCCAGCGACCTGTATGTGATCCCCCGTTACAAAACGGCTTTCTTAAATCCGTTTAGTGAGGTTCCTACTCTGGATATTTTATGCTCATATTATAATAAAGATGGCGAACCGTTGGCCAGTTCGCCTGAATATATCTTAAAAAAAGCGCACCAGACCTTATTTGAACGAACCGGCTATACCCTCGATGCCATGGGCGAACTGGAATATTATATCATCAGCAATAAAGGTGAACTTTTCCAGGCTACCGACCAAAAAGGATACCATGAAGCCGAACCTTTTTCCAAATGGGGTGGATTCAGAAAGGAAGCCATGCTGGCAATAGCCCAGGCAGGCGGGCTTATCAAATACGGCCATTCAGAAGTGGGTAATTTTGTAGTGGACGGGCTGGAATACGAGCAGAATGAGATTGAATTTGCACCTACCAATATTGAAGATGCTGCAGATCAGTTGCTCATTGCCAAATGGATACTCAGGACTTTGGCTTATAAACATGGTGTAACCGTAACATTTGCTCCAAAAATTACAACCGGGAAAGCCGGTAGTGGACTGCATGTGCACTCAAGGTTGATGAAGGGAAGCAAGAATATGATGGTCAAAAACAATGGTCAATTGTCCGATCTGGCCAAAATGGTCATTGCCGGTTATCTTGATCTCGCCCCTTCCCTTACTGCTTTTGGCAATTTGAACCCGATGTCCTACTTCCGGCTGGTTCCTCACCAGGAAGCGCCGACCAATATTTGCTGGGGCGACCGGAACCGGTCGGTTCTTGTTCGGGTTCCACTGGGGTGGACAGGAAAACTGAATATGGCAGAAGATGCCAATCCGCAACAGAAAGATATCAGTAAACGCAACCTCGACAGGCAAACCGTAGAATTGCGCAGCCCTGATGGCTCTGCCGATATTTACATGCTGATGGCCGGTATTGCAGTGGCTGCCAGGCATGGGATCGAAATGAAAAACGCTTTGCAGTTCGCAGAAAAAACCTATGTTGATGTGGACATTTTCAATGCCAATAATAAGAAAAGATTAAGTGAGTTGAACCACCTGCCGGCCTCCTGCAATGAATCGGGTGAAGCACTTGAAAACCATAAGAAAATTTACATGCAGTACAACATCATGACAGAAGGCACATTGGATGGTATTATCCGTTATCATCAAAGCTTTAATGATAAAAACCTGCGGGATGAGATCAAGGATAAACCCGATGAATTAATGAAGCTTGTACGGAAGTACTTTCATTGTGGCTAGTTTATTAAATAACCCATACCATGTTTAAATTCGAAGAATATAATTACACCGCCGAAGAAAATAAGACAAGGTTATTCAGCATGCTCGGCGAATCTGTTTCCGATCAAAAGGCAGACATTCTGAAAATTATTTTGTCCTGTATCGATCTCACTACACTTGAAGGCACCGATACGGATGAAAGGATCATCAGCCTTTGCCAAAAAGCCAAGAGTTTCCGGGAATTAGCGCAGGGATTACCCAATGTTGCAGCGGTCTGTTTTTATCCTCCTTTTGTCAGAACAGCAAAAAAGGAACTGCAAGGTACCGGAATCAATGTAGCATCGGTTGCAGGAGCCTTTCCTTCGGGGCAATCTCCATTGAACATCAGGATTCAGGAGGTAAAATTTGCAATCGATGAGGGGGCAGATGAAATAGATATGGTCATTTCAAGAGGAAAATACTTGGAAGGCAATTATAACTTCATTTTCGATGAAATCGCTGCAATCAAGGAAGCTTGTGTTAACAAACACCTCAAAGTGATATTGGAAACTGGTGAACTGCAGACTATCAAAAATATTCGTCATGCTTCGGAAATAGCCATCAATGCAGGAGCAGACTTTTTGAAAACATCAACCGGTAAAATACAACCCGCTGCCACCGAGGAAGGTTTTCTTGTTATGGCCGAAACGGTAAAGGAATATTTTGACAAAACCGGAAAAAGGATAGGACTTAAACCTGCCGGCGGTATCTCAACACCGGAACAGGCAACGAATTACTATCTGATAGTTAAGCACATTGCAGGTGAAGATTGGCTGAACAATGAATATTTCAGGATTGGAGCAAGCAGGTTGACCGATATGCTGGTTGAACAGATCATTAACAACACATAAAGCCTTTTCAGGATTTCTGATAAATAGGACACAATAGGTTGATTTCCCACTGATGAACCTATTTGTTAATTTATTGTTAAATGGAATAAGGATTTTGCCTGATAAGCAACTAACATTTAAATTTGAATGTCATACACAAAAGGCTATTAATGAAAAAACTTCTGCCATTTATCATTTTTGTTTTTGTCTTTTCCCTTTCAAAAGCTCAAACCATGCTGGATACAGCCATCAATTTTACGGTAAAGGATGTAAACGGCAATACCATCAAGCTATATGATATTTTGAATGCAGGCAACCTGGTGGTCATCGATTTTTATTCAACTGCTTGTGGCACCTGCCAGCAATATGCACCCGACATGCAAATGGCCTATGAAGAATTCGGTTGTAATTCGGGCAATGTGTTTTTTATGGGAATTGATAAAGGCAATACCAATCAAGATGTGATGGAGTTTGATTCGATCTATGGTGTGCATTACCCTAACGTAAGCGGACAGGAAGGGGGGGGAAACCAGGTGCATTTGCTTTACGAAATTCAGGCAACTCCAACCACAATAGTGATCCAGCCTGACGCTTACATTTACGTACCACAGATTTATCCACCTTCATACGCTAACGTAGTTGATTCCGTTTACAGTGCAGGTGGAATTGCCCAACAATGCCTGACATCTTTACCCGAATGGAAGAATTCCGAAATGCTTTGCATTAGTCCGAACCCGGTCAGAAATTATGTAAATATAAAGCTGCATTTGGAGGACGCAAAAAACTTACATATCAAAATTTTCAACCTCACCGGGCAGGAAGTAACACATATTGGAAGTAAACTCTATTATTCCGGTAAACATGCTGTATTTGCTGATCTTTCGGGAAAACCTGAAGGATTGTATTTCGTTCAATTGTTGGAAAACAGCACAGTTATTTCAACACAAAAATTAATTTTAACCAGATAAAAATCAGGGGATGATCAAAAAAATTACACTAGTATTATTCTTATTCATTTCTGCATTAATTTCTACAGCTCAAACTACACTTACCGTTGCAGAGAATTTTATTATCAAAACTCCGGACGGTGAACCCGTAAACCTGTTCAACATCCTTGACGGCGGTCAATATGTGGTGATCGATTTTTTCAATGTTACGTGCGGCCCTTGCCAAACGTATGCTCCCGATGTTCAAATGAGCTTTGAAACTTTTGGAAGCAACCAGCAGGAGGTATTTTTTATGGGCATCAGTTACAGCGGGAATAATGCCATGCTTATTGAGTGGGATCAGACCTACGGAATTACAATGCCTACTATCAGCGGAACCGAGGGAGGAGGGTACAATGTCCATATCAATTATGGAATTCAAACCGTTCCAACTATCGTGCTCATTGCTCCCAATAAAGACATCCTCGGTCAATTGCACATTCCGGCATATGTACCGGAAACCAGCGTGATCGACAGCATGCTGATAGCGCATGGATTAATTCCGGCCATTACGGGGAATTCAAATTTAACAATTAACAGCGGGGAATTCAGTTTTTATCCGAATCCCGTTGTAGGTCAGGTACAAATATCGGTACAGCTTCATCCGGGTAAAGATTACCGTTTGGAAATTTATTCGATGTCCGGCCACCTGATGGTTAAAAAAAATCTGCAAGGAATTGGTCTGGTAAAAGAGGACTTAAACATTGACAATCTTGAACAAGGATTATATCTGGCTACTTTAATTGAAAACAACCGGATAGTGGGCAGGAAAAAACTCAATGTAATCAGGTAATATAATTCTTCTCCCACTTTCCAGGTTAAAGGATATATTTGAGGTAATCGATCATCAGCGAAATTTCATCTTCCTCTATACCACATTTCAATAAGTACTTTTTATCTTCTTCGAAACTGGCCAGAAAAGTTTTTAAATTGTTGTCCTCACTGTTAATAGATAATTTGTAATTTTTAAGGGCAATCTTTCGGTTTCCCAGGCACCATTCCACATGGCCCAGGTTCATAAAGTCATACTTGTTGGCCTCGCTGACCATGAGCCTTTCATAGTATTTTTTTGCTGTTTCAAGTTTACCCAGGACAAATGAACACCACGCTATGGGCCGCAATACTTTTTTATTGCCTTCAGCCATTAATTCTACTTTGTAATAATAATCCAGTGCCTTTTCATAATCTTTCAAATCGAGGTAAGAATGCCCGATATACGTCTGAATGTAAAGATTTTCGGGTTCCAGTTTTTCAGCTTCCAGGTAAAGCTTGAGAGATTCTTCGTAGTTTTTGAGATACCGGTTACACAATGCCAGTTTTTTCAGGTTCCAGGCTCTGTTGGTATCGAATAATTCGGCATTTTTATAGTAAGTCAAAGCGTTTTCAAAGTTTTTGAGCATCTGGTAGCAATAACCGATTTTTTCAAATATTTCGGGGCTGTTGATACCCTTTTCATTCAGGATCAAATAGGCTTCCAGGGCTTTTTCATAATATCCTTTTTCAAAAAGGAACTCCGCAATATTGCGTAAAATATTTTTTTCATCAATGAGTATTTGAAAGAACCGGTCGTCGTAAAAGTTAAACTTCAACTTAAAAAAATCGACAAATTCACTTTTCATCGGAAACAGCTTATAAAACCTGTACATATCTTGAATATACTGGGAGAGGATACTTTTATCTGAAGCCGATTTATTCAGTAAGTCATCCTCCTTTTGTAAATCTTTCAGGGATTCCAGTTCGGCATTGAACATTTCCATCATCATATTTTTCTGCATATCCGGCATAAAATGGATATTCAGGCAGAAAGAATATTTGTCGGAATTACACATGAAAAATGAATTGGCCAATCCATCAAGGAACAGATCAACATTAAAGTTTTCCGACTCGCTTTGAAGAGATTGTTTAACGAAAAAATTTTCCTTGTAAAATGGCCTGAACCAATTGATCATTTCATTGAAAAAGTCGAAGTGTTTTAAACGTGCAAATGCACTCATAAACACATCAGCTCCCTCCATCTGAAGGTCGGAGATTTCCTGAAGCTTATCGAGCAAGTCCGGAGCATCTTCAAATACACGCTCCCAATCGGGGTTTTTATCTTCCAGGAATTCATCCGAAAGGATGTTGTCGAGCTCAAGTCTGTCTTTGAGTACCGGTTGAAATTTTACCATTTCGGGGATGATTTCCTCCTCGAGTTTTTTGGTGATCTTTTCGGTTTCTTTCGATTTTAATAATTGAACTATTATCAGTTCAATCAATGTTTCAATTTCCGGATAAAGTTTCAGCCGTTCAATGTCCTGGATGAGATCAGGATAAAGCTGCGTACGATGATCATAATAATGGAGCACCATCACCAGTCCGACAAGCGCCCTCAGCCGGATTTGATCATCGTCATCAGTAGAGTAATCAATCAACAAACTTATTTTACGGGCATCAAAACACCGTATGGCGCTGATCGTAAGTGCGCTGATGATGATTGAACGCTCATACCAGGGGAAATTTTTATTTTTCCAGATGGCTATTACAAGGTTGATGTCGGTATCATTGAATTTGTCAGTAAGCCAAATGAGGTTAAACAACTGAATAAGAATTTCCTGGTGTTTGAAATATTCCTCCTTTTCACTTTTACCTGATTCTGCCTTTCCATAAATAATATCTGTCAGTTCCTCCGATAATACCAAATCATCAATGTTATCGATGGCTTCTTCCTTTATTTCCTTCGACCGGTTTTCGATGGCCTTTTTGATCCTGTAAATTTGCTGGTCGCTATCTGCCAGGTAGGCGCATTGAAATGCTACATCGGCAAGTTCCAGTACAGAAACTTTCAGGTGTTGATATATCTTGTGCCGGTCAGGATCATTGATTCCATCAATCGTATATTTTAGCATGTTCTCATAGGTTTCATCCAGGTTTTCATACCGTGAAATCAATTCACCCTTCCTGGAATGGATCACCAACTCACGCAACACATCCAGTGCATCTTTCAATTCATTTTTCAGGATGTTTTGTTCAATTCTCCTGTAATTCTTTGCAAGTCCTCGCTTATCCATGTATTCTGCTTAAATTATATCAACACCAAGATTATTTAAATGTTTCAAAGTTTACCGATTTCAACAATTCAATCTTTCCCGCTTTATCATAAAACGTTTTTGCGCTTCCGGTTAGTTTCAGCTGGGTTTCCTTCTTGTAAAGGGTTCCCAGAAATGATTTTTCATTACTGGAGAGGGATAATGAATAGGAGCTTTGCACAGGACCGGATACACTGATTGTAAAAATAACAGGAACGGTTACCTGGACCGATAACACATCATTTCCGGTTTGCGCAACTACAATTGTGACCTGTTGATCGCTATAGTTTAAATTATTGATTGCATCGTAAACGCTGCAAGTTCCAGTATATGTTCCTGCCCAGTTTTCGGCATTGCAATCGGTACAATAACTCCATCCGTCATCCTGTTCATCCTTTTTGCAGGCAAAAGTGAATAGAACCACCAATATACCAACAAAAATAATCAACGATAAACGTTCGTTATTTACCATTTAAGTATTAAATTAGCATCAGTTTCTGTCAAAGATAATAATTATTATGTCAAACTTAAGCATCTCATTTATGAATCAGAATTTAAACAGGTTTTTAGGATTTTCCATCTTTATCATGCTGTTCTTGGTAAGTCTGACTTCATGTACTGATGAAGAAAACCCCTTCGATCTGACTGATGACCGCGATGTTTTCCTGGGAACCTGGAATGTAGACGAAACCTGCACAAGGGATGCCTATTCGGTTTCCATTGAAAAAGATCCTTCCAACAGCAGCCAGGTTATCATCAATAATTTCTGGCTCATCGGTTACCAGGAAAAACCACCTTATGCAATTGTTGCGGGAAGCTCTATCACCATTCCAAAACAAGCTATTTGCGACGATGGCAGCAACCTGGTTTCAGGAAGCGGAACTTTAAACAAGGATAAGATTACCTGGAGTTATACCGTTAACGATGGTGCGGATTTATATACCTGTAGTGCCGTTTACGAAAAGCCCTGATATTACTCCTGCTCGGCTCCGCTTTTCATTTTGCTGAGCCGGGTAATCACATCGGCATAAATAGCATCGATTACATCCAGATTCTGCTCGTAATATTCCAGACTGCTTTCAAACTGATCACGTGTTATCTGGTGTTTTTCCATGATCGACTCGTACAAAATAATTTTTTTGTTTTCCAGTTGATCGTCTCCCCGCTTCTGGGCGTTTTGCATGATGGCATCCATAAGGTGTATATCGGCAATGATATTTACCATAGTATCCCTGGGAATAAGGTCAGGGGGAGGTGGGCCTACTTCATCAATTTTTGAAGTGCATCCCGTAATTATATACCCCAGTAATAGTAAGAAAATCAATATTTGAAATGATTTCATTTTTCCGGCGACTGTGCTTTTTGGTATTCCTCATTTAATCCCTGCAAAACCACCTCTGTTATATCAAAAGTATCTTTAGCAAGTAAAATGTTGCCAGCTTCATTATAACTTAAAATGTAATCGAAATTGTATTGCCCATTTACCCGATGGAGATAATTTCTTACACTATCGACTATTACGATATTGGTTTCATACTCTTTTTGCGCCAGTTCTGCTGAATACTGGTCCTGCAGGCTATACAATTCCTGTTGCTTCATCATCAGTTGCTCATAAATTTGTTGTGCGCTTTGCTCCGAAATGGTCTGGTTTTGGACCTGCTCCTGAAAATAGGAAGCATCCGACTCGTAAGCTTTTTGCTTTGATTTAAAATCTGCATCTTTTTTCTTACGCTCTTTGTCAAGTTCATCGGTCAAATCCTGGACAAGCGAATACTTTTTTAACAATACATCAGAATTTACAAATGCAATTGAATTTGATCCTGATGATGGTACTTGCTTTATTTGGTTATACATGGTTTTATCTTGTTGTACAGAATCCTTTTCCCCCTGGTTAAAAAAGAGGAAAAATAAAACAACAAGGCCAATCAGCAGAATGGCATTTACAACAATAACAATTGTAAATTGGTTTTTTACTTTCGTATCCATAAATGATAAATTTTACATGATAACAAAAGACCAGGCAAATGCTACTGGTCTCTCTTAATTTTTGGCAAAAGTAAATAAATTTCTATCGGTTTTTAATTACCGATTTCCGACATGAATTTAATCCGCATCAAACGGATTTCTTCTTCGCTGAATTCATCATCACCAAGAGATTCCAGAGCTGCATAAATGGAATCTGTTTCGGCTTCCCTGAAATATTCATAAATTTCTTCCTGGTGATATTCGTCAACATATTCCCGAATGTAATAATCGATATCAACTTTGGTTCCTGAAGCTACAATCCGTTCAATCTCCGTTAATAATTCATCCACGGTCAAATCTTTGGTAAAGGCAATATCTTCCAATGCCAGCTTGCGGTCGATGCTTTGGATTATATAAACTTTCAGGCCCGATTTGTTGACCACTGATTTTACCACCATATCGTTGGGCCGGATGATTTCATTTTCATCTACATATTGTTTGATGAAATCCAGGAAAGGTTTACCGTATTTTTTAGCTTTACCCGCACCAACGCCGGTTATTTGCAATAACTCTTCTTCTTTGATAGGGTATTGGATCGACATGTCTTCGAGGGATGGATCCTGGAAAATCACAAATGGCGGCAGGTTTTCTTTCCTGGATATGTCTCTTCTGAGGTCTTTCAGAAGCGCGAAAAGAGTTTGGTCGGCAGAACTTGTCTTAGCGGCCCCACCTCCGAAAAAGTCTTCATCCTCCTCCGAGCTTTCATAATCATGATCCTTAGCCAGCATAATAGAGAAAGGCATTTTGAGGAATTCCTCCCCTTCCTTTGTAATTTTCAACAAACCATAATTCTCGATATCCTTAACCAGTAAATTATTGATCAGGGATTGGCGGATCACGGCATTCCAGAATTTATCGTCCCGTTCCATTCCCCTGCCGAACGACTTGAGTTTATTATGCTTGAATGATTTTATTGTAGCTGTATTTTTTCCGATCAATATGTTTATGATATGATTGGCCTTGAACAATTGTTTAACCTCGAGAACGGCTTCCAGCACAACTTTTACAAAATCCTTACCTTCAAATTTCTCCTTAGGATGGAGACAATTGTCGCAGGCTCCGCAATCATCCTTGGTATATTCTTCTCCGAAATAATGCAACAACTGCCGGTGCCTGCAAACCGACGATTCTGCATAAGCGACCGTCTCCTGCAACAGTTGTTTGGCAATCTCCTGTTCGGCAACCGGTTTTCCTTTCATAAACTTTTCAAGTTTCACAATGTCGTCGTAACTGTAAAAGGCGATACAATTTCCCTCACCATCATCTCTTCCCGACCGTCCGGTTTCCTGGTAATAACCTTCAATGCTCTTAGGCATATCGTGGTGAATCACATAACGGATATCCGGTTTGTCGATCCCCATTCCAAAGGCAATGGTTGCAACAATTACATCTGCCTCTTCCATCAGGAATTTATCCTGGTTGGTGCGCCTTGTAACTGCATCCAACCCTGCATGATAAGGAAGCGCCTTAATGCCATTTACCTTAAAGGTTTCTGCCAGTTCTTCCACTTTCTTCCTGCTCAAGCAATAGACAATTCCTGATTTTCCCGAATTATTTTTAATATATTTAATAATATCCTTAACAACATCCTTGGTTTTTGGTCTCACTTCATAATAAAGGTTGGGCCTGTCGAATGAAGACTTATAAACTTTTGCATCCAGGATATTCAGGTTTTTCTGAATATCCTGCTGAACCTTCAGGGTAGCAGTGGCAGTAAGGGCCATAACGGGAACATCCTGCCCGATGGATTCGATGATGGGCCGTATACGCCTGTATTCAGGACGGAAATCATGACCCCATTCCGAAATACAGTGGGCTTCATCAACTGCATAAAACGAAATTTTTATATTACTTAAAAAATCAACATTTTCTTCTTTTGTAAGTGATTCGGGGGCAACATATAACAGCTTGGTTTTTGTTGAGCTCAGATCACTTTTAACTTGGTTGATCTCAGCTTTGGACAACGATGAATTTAAAAAATGGGCAATTCCTTGCTCAGCTCCAAAATTCCGAATTGCATCCACCTGGTTTTTCATTAATGCAATCAGCGGTGATATAATGATAGCCGTACCATCGTTCATGATGGCCGGTAATTGGTAGCACATCGACTTGCCTCCTCCTGTGGGCATAATGACAAACGTATTCTGCCCGTCAAGAACACTCCGGATAATTGCCTCCTGATTACCTTTAAAACTATCAAATCCGAATATCTGTTTAAGGAGGCTATGTAATGGATAATCTTTCACTTTTACCATCTCGTATTACTTCAATATTATATTAGTGATGTATGTATTAAATTTTAAAAATTGTATCAACCTGTTGAGAGGATATATACAAATTTATGTAAAAATATTTTTTATAACCAAATTAATTCTGCCCAAGAAATCTTGAATTAATTAATCGTCGTTTTAATAAAATTACAAAAAATAGTTACAAACGAAATTATTTTTAAAAAAATGTTCATAAAACTCAATTTTTAATTGTTCGTATCTTTGTTAAATCAAATTTATTAAAAATTCAGGCGATTGAAAACAGACCAGGAAATTATAAAAATTGGTGTTCGCACTATTCAGGATGAAATAACAGCCATTACGGGGCTAACTTCAAAACTCGATGAAAATTTTGCTAAAGTTGTGAAGTGTATTTTACAATCACCCGGGCAGGTAGTTATTACAGGGATTGGAAAAAGTGCAAATATTGCGTTGAAGATAGTTGCTACTTTAAATTCAACCGGAACCCCTGCAGTATTTTTACATGCCGCTGATGCCATCCATGGTGACCTGGGAGTTATTCAAAAGGGAGATGTTGTAATTTGTATATCCAATAGCGGGAATACACCGGAAATAAAGCTACTGGTACCACTCATTAAAATTCGCGGAAATAAACTGATCGCTTTTACAGGAAATTTGAATTCCTCCCTGGCGAATAAAGCGGATTATATAATAAATACAATGGTCGAGAAAGAAGCCTGCCCGAACAACCTGGCACCTACTTCAAGTACAACCGCCCAGTTGGTTATGGGTGATGCACTTGCTGTGGCATTGCTCGAATGCAGGGGTTTTACAATGAACGATTTTGCTAAATTTCATCCTGGTGGGGCATTGGGTAAAAGAATATATTTAAAGGTCGAAGATCTTTATTCACAAAATGCACAGCCCCAGGTTAATTTACATGAGGATATCAGGAAAACAATTGTGGAAATTTCCTCCAAAAGGCTGGGTGCCACGGCAGTGATGGATAACGGGAATCTGGTCGGGATCATCACCGATGGAGATTTGAGACGAATGCTGGAAAAAAATATTTCAATGGAGTCGGTCCGTGCCGGAGATATCATGTCGCCTAATCCGCGTACCATTGACAAGGATACTTTAGTGGTTGATGCACTTACCATCATGCGGCAAAACAATATTACCCAACTACTGGTTGTTGATGGCACCAAATATGTTGGAGTAATTCATCTACATGATATTCTTAAAGAAGGGCTTTTTTAACATTTAACTGATTTTTAACACTTTATCAAAAAAATTATTTTGGATAAACCTGTAATATGTGATTGATTTATGTCCGATTAGTGATACTATTTAAATAATCGGATAATTTTATAAAATTACTGGTTTCGATACACTAAGAACACATTAAACTGCATATATATATAATTTATACTACGATGCAAACCAAAATCAAAATATTAAAACCTCTCCTGACAGGAATGTTTGTATTGTTTTTGGTTTCCGTTTTCGGACAGGTAACTAAAATTATGGGAAGGGTCATTGATAGTGATACAAAGGAACCCATTCCTTTCGTGAATATTTTCTTCAAGGGAACTACCATAGGTGTTACTTCAGATTTTGATGGGAATTACTCACTGGAAACCAAAACACCGGGCGATACTTTGGTTGCTTCTTATGTTGGATACAAATCACAACACCGGAAAATTTATAAAAATCGGTTCCAGACTATTGATTTTGAACTCGAATCAAAAAACATCGACCTTCCTGAAGTTGTTATTCATGCCGGGGAAAATCCTGCAGAAATTCTGCTTAGAAAAATAATTGCCAACAAGGATAGCAACAGCAGGAATGAATTCGAGGCATACCAGTATGAATCATATAATAAAATTGAGGTTGATGCAAACAACATTACCGAGAAATTTCAAAACCGGAGAATATTGAGGCCTTTTAAGTTTATTTTCGATTACATGGATACGTCAACAGTCAATGGAAAAACCTACCTGCCTATATTCCTTTCCGAAACGTTGTCTGATTTCTATTTCAGGAAATATCCCAAATCAGAGAAAGAGGTAATTAAAGCTACAAAAGTTTCGGGAGTAGAAAATGAAAGTGTGTCGCAATTCCTCGGTGATATGTTTCAATCCTATAATTTTTATGATAACTACATCACTATTTTTCAGAAGAACTTTGTAAGCCCAATTGCAAATTTCGGATTAAACTTTTACAAATATTACCTGGTCGACAGTACCTATATTGGAAATAAATGGTGTTACAACAT
The DNA here is from genome assembly GCA_016933115.1 of Bacteroidales bacterium. GTDB lineage: Bacteria > Bacteroidota > Bacteroidia > Bacteroidales > JAADJA01 > JAADJA01. Next base: position 29,248 of record JAFGBL010000253.1, read on the forward strand.
CATGTTCAAGCCCCGAAGAAAACAGGAACTCACTTTCACGGGTAATTTCTGGGTTCATGATACCACTTTTGCCATCAAATCCTTCGATATTCGTATTGCAGAAGATGCTAATATCAATTACCTGAACGACCTTGTACTGAAGCAGGATTTTGAACTCATCGATGGTAAATATTGGATGGTAATAAAAGACTATGGTATAGGCGATTTTAACATCATGGATAACAATAAAACCATGTTGGGATTTTTCGGAAAGAAAACAACTACTTATAAAAACTTCGTCTTTGATGAACTGAAAGATAAAAAGTTTTATTCCATGCCAACCAATGTTATTATTACCGAAAAAGCTTACACACAGGATGAGGATTACTGGAAAATTAACCGGCACGAATCCCTTACTAAAGATGAAAAAACCATCTACAACATGGTGGATACCTTGAAAAACCTGCCTGCCTTCAAAACCTGGATTGACATTTTTGAAACAGTTATTACGGGGTACTATGAGTTAAATAAATTTGAGATCGGGCCTTACGCCTCTCTGATGAGTTTTAATGCCATAGAAGGTGTCAGGTTCCGTTTGGGGGGGCAAACAACCGGAGAATTCAACGAACAAATAAGGCTTGACGGGCATGTAGCGTATGGAACGCTTGATAAACGGTTTAAATATGGTGTCGGATTATTGTACCTTCCCAATAAAAATCCGAGAAGAGCCATAGGCGGTAACTATAAATATGATATTGAGCAATTGGGTAACAGCCCGAATGCATTTCGGGAAGATTTTTTCCTGGCTGCATTATTTCGCAGGAACCCGGCCAATAAATTATCCATGACAAGTGAATATCATTTCTATTACGAACACGAATGGTTCAATGGTTTTAGCAACAAATTAAATTTAATTCATAAAGAAATTATTCCTCTGGGAGATGAAAAAGTACTGCTTTATGATGACAGTGGTGAAGTGATCAGCAAGGATAAAATTACAACTTCCGAAATCCGGTTGGATTCAAGGTTTGCCTTCAACGAAAAATTCCTCATGGGCGATTTTATCCGGATCAGTGTAGGGACCAAGTATCCGATTATTGGCATTCAATACAGCTATGGCATTCCTGGTTTCCTGGGTGGTGAATACGAATATCATAAACTAAATATCGGAATTCGACATTGGTTCAACGTATTAAATATTGGATGGTCGAGGTATATTGTTGAAGTTGGAAAAGTTTGGGGAACGCTGCCTTTTCCGCTGCTGGTGCTTCACCCTGGAAACGAAACCTATTTTTATGATGAATATGCTTTTAACCTGATGAATTATTTCGAATTCGTAAGTGATCAATATTTAAGTGTTTATTATACCCACCATTTCGATGGATTTTTCCTCAACAGAATTCCTTTGATGCGCAAACTGAAATGGAGAGAAGTTGGTTATTTCCGTGGGGTAATCGGTACTTTAAGCGATAAGAACAAAAACTATAATAAATTACCCGAGAATACCCATACACTTGACAGACCATATATGGAAGCTGGTGTTGGTATTGAAAACATTTTCAAGGTTATCAGGGTTGATGGAATCTGGCGACTGACGCAATTGGAAAATAACAACATCAACAAATTTGCCTTCTTTGTTTCCCTTTATTTCACTTTCTGATAATTCTTATCTTTGGACGGAATAAAGAATTCTATGATTCTTCGAACAGATAATTTGGTAAAAAAATACCGGAATCGTACGGTTGTAAATAACGTGACGGTAAATGTCAAAAACGGCGAAATCGTCGGTTTGCTGGGACCAAACGGAGCTGGTAAAACAACAACTTTTTATATGATCGTCGGCCTGATCAAGCCACTTTTGGGTAAAATTTTTCTCGATAAAATTGATATTACCGATGAGCCAATGTATAAAAGGGCCCAAAGAGGTATCGGTTACCTTCCGCAGGAAGCATCGGTATTTAGAAAACTGAGTGTTGAAGACAACCTTAAGGCGGTTCTTGAATTTACCGATTTAAGTAAAAATGAACAAAAAGATCGACTGGAATCCTTGATAGAAGAATTTGGCCTCGGGCATGTCCGTAAAAGCATGGGGATACAACTATCGGGAGGAGAAAGGCGCAGGACTGAAATAGCAAGGGCCCTTGCGGTCGATCCCCGATTTATTTTACTGGATGAGCCGTTTGCAGGAGTCGATCCCATTGCCGTTGAGGACATTCAAACCATTGTTGCCAAATTAAAAGACAAGGATATCGGAGTTTTGATCACTGACCACAATGTACATGAAACATTATCCATTACCGATCGTGCCTACTTGTTGTTCGAAGGCTCCATCCTGAAATCGGGAACTGCTGAAGAACTTGCCGAAGATGAGGATGTACGCAGGGTTTATCTCGGTAAAAATTTTGAATTAAGGAGATAGCTCATTCACCAGCCTGGCCGCGCAATCATTGATGATTTCCCAGGCCTGCTCTACATGTTTTTCAGCAACATTTGTTTGCCCGATCACCATCCTGAGTGTATATTTTTCATTTAATTTGGTATGCGTTAAATATATTTTCCCGGTAGAATTGATCGCATTCAATAACTTCTCATTTATTTGGTTCAGTATCGTTTCATCCTGTATATGGGGAAGTTTGAACCGAAAACAAACGAGGTTCAGTGTACGGGGAGCTAACATTTCAAAATACACGCTCTCAATGATTTTACTCTCAAAATTTTTGGCCAGTTCAATGTGGTAGGCAATTTTCTTTTTTAGCCCTTCCACTCCGAAACTGCGGATTACAAACCAGAGTTTAAGCGCCCTGAACCGTCTGCCCAGTTGAATCCCCCAGTCGCGGTAATCATTCACCTGGCCCTGGGTTCTTGTTTTGAGATATTCGGGGGAAATGGCGAAAGTCCTGATGAGGGAATCTTTATCCTTAACAAAATATGCGGAACAATCAAAATTGGTGAACATCCATTTGTGCGGGTTAAATACCAGGCTGTCTACATTTTCAATTCCTTTGATCATCCACCGGTTCTCTTCCAAAATCAAGGAAGTCCCGGCCAGGGCGGCATCCACATGCAACCAAATATTGAACCGGGTCGTTATTTTGGAAATCTCCTCAATCGGGTCAATGGCGGTAGAACTAGTAGTGCCCAAAGTAGCAACAACACACAAGGGTTTGAAACCATTTTTAATATCCGATTCAACGGCCTGCCGGAGAGCATTGGTATCCAGCCTGAATTGATCATCCACACTAACTTTCACCAGATTATCCAATCCAAAACCTGCAATTTTTACGGCTTTGTCGATGGAAGAATGCCCCTGGCTGGAAGTGTAAATCCTGAATTTGCTATTTTCTAATCCCGTTTTATTGATTTTAAAATCGGTACTTCTTTCCCGCGCAGTGAGCAATGCCACCAATGTAGCCGTTGATGCGGTATCCTGGATCACCCCATGAAAATGGGCTGGCAATTTGGTCATCTGCTTTAACCAGTTCATCATCTTTTCTTCCAGTTCGGCCGCAGCAGGTGAAGTTTCCCAAATCATACACTGCGTGGCAAGTGTTGATGTGAGCATCTCGGCAAGTACCGAAGGATAGCTTGAGTTTGCCGGGAAATAGGCGAAAAAGTTGGGGCTTTGCCAATGGGTAATCCCCGGCAGGATAATTTTTTGAAAATCGGTGAAAATCTCCTGCATCAATTCTGGTTTTTCAGGCGGTGATCCGGGTATCTGGGGATTTAAATAGCCCGGTTTCACCTGCGACTTGACCGGAAAATCTTCCACTTTTTCAAGATAGTCGGCCATCCAGTCCACAAACCGGTGGGCTTCATTCCTGAATTCCTTTGAATTCATAATATTCAATTTTTAAAGTTTACTAATTTATAAAAAATCAACCGAAACAAACCTCAACTGGTTTCATTGGGATAAAAAAAGTCCCGCAACCAGCGGGACTTTAACCAAAAACCAATTTAAACCATGAAAACTACTAACGAATAATGATTCGATTTACTGTTCTCCCTTGGCAGTTTTCAATTACAAGGAAGTACAGACCTTTATATAATTCGCTTAAGTCAATTGTTGCTTTGTAAATTCCATCTACAAATATATTATTTTTTTCAAAAACAACAGAACTTAAAGAATTTATTACTTTAATATTTACATTTTCTTCAACATCAGAACTAAATTCAACATTAAATAAACCGTTAGAAGGATTCGGATAAACACTCAAACCTGCTTCTGTTAGCTCATCCATGCCGGTACAAATGTTAACTGTTATATAATCGGTCCTTGTATAAGTATTGGAATTTGAACCGTCGGAAACAGTCAGTATCACATCATAAACACCAGCTGTATTATAAGTCACTTCAGGATTTTGTTCAGTTGATGATTCAGGATCCCCACCCGGGAATTCCCAACTCCACGAGGTTACGTTTCCGGTTGAATAATCAACGTAAGATACCATTTCACCTTCACAAACTTCGGTAACATCAGCCATAAAATAAGCCAACATATCCTGGCCGGTAATCCCGAAGAAATTGAGGAATTCAGCCATCAATTCAGCTTTGGTTGATGGTGAAGCTCCGTCATTCAGGCCACCAAATTCGTGAGAAGTTCCGATTGTTTTATAATCACCCGCATCATAAGCAACACCTGTTCCATAGCTGGGAGATTGGTTTTTAAGAATGGTGAATGCAGAACCAACCGGATCAATGTGGTCCATCCAGTTATTTTCTCCTGAATAATTGAATGACATGCCTTCAGTAAAAGTTCCGGCTTGTCCCTGAACGGTTCCCATATCGCTTGAACCATCCTCTGTTCCGTTGATATTGAACATATTGTGGACAGCTGTTTGTGAGTCAAAATACCAGGTATCTCCACCTTCCATATAAAGTGCGCCACCCTGGTTCAGGTAATCAGCCAAATCCTGTCCTTCAGAACTGGTTAACACATGGTTATCCGAATAGATTCCGAGGCAGAGGAAAACGGATGAATACAGGCTCAGGTCGTCCGGCATACTGGTAACATATTCAGCAACAACTCCATTGTCGTCCATAGCCTGAACCATTTCAGGTCCTGAACTTGCATTTCCATCCAGGTCAATAACGAGTACAGGAATTTGGCCGACAACTTCAATAAATGATCCCATTCCTGAAATACCCATATCAGCGCCAATTTCAAAGTTGAAAGTAACTGCATGGCCTGTGGGTGTACTTTCCGAAGCCATCACCACAAAGCTTTCAGATACTGAACTTCCGGCATCAATATCGCCATATTCACTGGAAACGGTTTCAATTGTAATATATGGGTCGGCGCATATGATCTCACCAGTTACATTGTAAGCTGCTGAAGAACCATCATTCATGATGCCGACATTGATTTCAACAGTTTCCCCCGGATCGATCTTGCCATTCCCATTCCCGGATTGATCATCTATTGTGTAATCTCCCATTTCGATTACAGGAGCATGCAATATAATTGTCATAGTACTGGTCCATAGAGATTTATTTCCGTCGGTAAATTCTACCTCGAACATGGCAGAATAACCATCCGGTGTATTTTCAGCTATTTCGATTTCAAAAGCTCCTTCTCCATCAACAACCGTTCCGGCTGCAATATCGCCGAAAGTATGAGAATCATCGGTTATGGTAATGTAAGGATCGGAAGACATCAAGGTAGCCATCACTCCGGTTGCATCATCATCGCCGACGTTCTCGGCAGCAACATCCAGCAATACGGTTTCACCATAATCTGCCTGACCATTATTGTTTCCACCTGCATCGTTCACTTCACAATTATTCACAATAATCCATGCTCCTCCGGGAGGAACGACAGTTACTTCTTCGTAAATGGTTTCGGTATTGAACCCGGTAACAACCAATTTTGCCATCCCGGGTGATAATGTGTTATCGATCGAAACTGAACCGGAGGCATCAGTAACAGCACTGAAGTAAGCATCTTCCTGCGAAATACAAACCATTGCACCTTCAACTGCTCCGTCAGGTCCTGTAATAATTGTGCTAAAAGGAACACCGACCAAAATTACATTGTTCGATAAATTGAGGTTGGCAGGTTCATCTGTTCTTGGTTGCATTGCTGCATCCCCGAAAATATGCCATGTTTTGGCAGTTTCCCAGTCACTTGAACCTCCCGATTCGGTTGTCATTAAAACCAGGCCGTTAAATACCATTGCACCCAGCGTGGTTCTTTGTTCTTCATTATTTATACCGTTCTGGCCCGGATAAGCACTGTAATTATACCCACCTACCAAAACGTCATTAAAATAATCTTCTCCGCGCATTGGAGGATCCCAAGGCTGACTAATGGTAGCACCCAGGAACATGACAGCACCGCCTCCACTTTTCTTTACCCAGGCTTCAGCAAAACAATCGCCGGCATCATGAAAATTACCATTGTTGCACGCAACGGAAAATATAATGGGTAACATATCGCCATTGGTCAAAGTAGATACATTACTATTGCTGAAACCTGATGATCCCCATGAAGTAGCAGATCCATGACCGCAATAATTAATGATGGATGCTCCGGCTTCAACTGCATTTTTTACCATTGTAGTGTTGGCTGAAGGATCATAAATCTGTGTAAAATTATCATACGTAAACTGGCTGAGCCTATTGTCATAAATCACATCAATGTGTTCGTAATCCAACTCATTATCATCACCAGGCCCCTGGTTCGAGGCGATTCCGATAGCACTTTTATACCAATCCTCACCCATTTGCGGGTTTTTTTCATAATTGATAACTTTATCTACCTGAATAGTTACATGGGAAGGATTATTGGCTGAAAAACGTCCGACAGTAATATCGGGATAGTTATCTGATCCAACAACACATCCTAATTGTGGGTCCATCGGAGCATATCCACTCATTAAATCACTTTTAATATCTGCCCAGTCACCGACAAGCTGAACATACAACAAGTTGTTATTTGCATTATAAGCCTGTTGAATAAGCGTTTTTACATTGGTTCCTGTTGCAACCACCTCGAGGGAAATGTTATAACCTTTTTCAAGTTTCCAGTCAATATAGGGTTGAATGGCTTCTATATCCCTGTCGGTGCTTATTACGAGTATATCGCCATATTCTCCAATCGTAAGGGGATCTTTACCTGAATCATAGTTAATAAAGATTGACCTGTAAACGCCATCCATTTCCCTCAATATTTTTTCGGATTGAACGGTCAATGGATTAGTTGCAGGTGTATTGTTTTCAACCAATTGAACTGTAAGGTTTTTATAAACCCTGAGCACCTTTGTTACTGCATTGTATCTGAAAGGATATACATAAACCGTCGTGCCGCGAACATCTTTAATAATAAATGGATCCACATTCGTGGCCAGGTTTTGTGGATACCATGCATCTCGCATGCTGGAAGGGCTAATTACATAAGGTACAGTTGAAGGGTCCTGGTCCCTGTAAATAACTCCGCGTGAAGGCAGCATAGGGAAATCCAGCACATAATCTTCAAAATCTCCTTCAATTAATTTTAAGGTTACGTTCTTATTCGCAGGCAGTTGAACGGAAGCATTGACAAATGGAAGTTCAGCAAAGCCTTTTAACTGAGTAAATACGCTTCCATCAAAAACAAGCCTGGAATAGGTAACACCATCAATAGAAATTTGATCGATACCATATTCTTCCAAAGTAAAATTAAGTTGATAAATATCATTCGACGGTTGGTCAAATGAAACCTGGTATCCTTTTTCAGCTAAAAGCGACAAGGAACCAGATAAAAGCAATAGAAATAATAAAAGTTTTTTCATAATAAAATTAAGTTACGTAAAAAATAGAATTCCCCTAATAAATACATTGGGGAATTCCAGTATGTTACATTTATTTTGATAAATATTTAATTAGAATGAATGATTCGTTTAACAATAGTGTAATCGGTTGTCTCTATCTTACAATAGAAAATACCTGGCATAAACGAACTTGCATCGAAATTA